>JAFVXX010000139.1 GCA_017500905.1 Clostridia bacterium | reverse complement strand
CATACACCAAGGAAAAACCTTGCAAGTCTCGGCTTCCGAAACCGAATTTCGCACATTCAAAAGCAAGTCCTCCGACACGCAAGCGTTTGGCTCAACAATTGGTTCAATTTGTTCAAAAATACCTGAACCAAACGAAATAACGTCTGGAAGCACGCCATTTTTGCGTTCCAAAAACTGTTCAACTGAAAGGTTCTCAACAAGCACAAAAAGCCCCTTGTTTTGGTTTTCAAATTTTCTTGCAATCTTTTCCAAAACAACGGCCTTTCCTGTGTTTCCACCCTCAAAGGTGTCCACATTCCAAACAACAAGAACTCCTTCAAGTTCACTTGTACCACCAAAAAGCCTCTCTTTCACAATGTCTTGTTTGCTGTGCAAAACCAATGCAAATGTTGGCGCAATCGAAAGCGTCAACACAAGCAAAATCAACAAAAAAACGCGCATTGCTCCAAATTTTTTCATCAAGCCATAATATGCAACTGCACAAAAAAAAAGAAGAGCGACAACGCTCTTCAAAAATTCTCACAAATAATACAAAATTTCCTTAAGTGTTCTTGCGTCCGAAAGCAATTTTCCAGCTCCAACAACCTCAATGAAGTCGGCTTGTTCATCAACCGAAATTGGAATTGACAATTTATTTGTCAAAAATTGATCAAGTCCGGCAATTTTGCTTGAACCACCACAAATATGTGCGCCCTCGTTTGCAATGTCAGCAACAATTTCAGGCGAACACGTGTTCATCACATCACGCATTGCAATTGCAATTTTGTGATAGTGTTCTTCAACAATTGGCAAAATATCCGAAGATTCCAACACGTCTGTTCTCGATTGGTTTGTCACAGTGTCAACGCCAAAGCCTACAAAATCACCCTACCAAAGCCCTCCAACGTGTTGTATTTGCTGCCCTTGGAGGAGCAAAGCAGGGTGGAGGTAGGCACAGGAAGCCTCAATGTTACGTCGTCATCTCGCAGCTTTTGTATTACCTATGACAATACAGTGCAATGCCTTACAACCAACGCATTGGAGTGCAACCCGGGCAGACTGCGCACAAGGCTGTCGGGCAACGTAGCCATGGGCAACACAATTGCGTTGTATTTCCACAAGACTACTGCACTAAAAATTGAAATTTCAAACAACAAATCACCCATCGTCGATTCCCCTGTTGTCAGTGGTCACAAAACGTCGTCACAGTTGACCTTGGCAAACTCAAAGACGATTTTTCAGCTGTCAAACGGGCTTGCATTGCCTACAGTGCTTAGCCTTGCATCCATTGCATACACTCACCCCCGTTGGCTAAAAAACTATCTAAATTGCGCCCTTACTGCCCAATGCGAGTTTGCCTACTACGCCCAAAATGGCAAAAGGGGCTACCATCAAAACCACGCCGTTGTCTACTTTGGTGCCTTGTGGCTTGCCCTTGTCGCCAACGATGCTCAATTGCTTAGCAAGCTGCTGCCCACAACCACAGCACTGCTCGAGGGCAGCTTGCCTTTGGTATACAAGGCGCTTCTTGTCAAAAAGCTTGCCCAGCTGGGCATCGACAAGGTGTCCAACCTTGTGCTTTGTGCGCAATATGGCAAAACGCTCGCCAAGGACAAGGCAGCCTTTTCCCTTGCTCAAGTAGTGGGAGCAATCCCTCTTGCCTACCCCTCGCAGCAACGCATAGCCGATTTGCGTCAGCAGCACAATTTGCCTCCTGCTTGGCAGTTTGTTGCCACCTACGAAAGCTTGTACAATCTCAGCCTTTGCTGTGGCAAGGTTTCAGCCAAGCCCGTGCCCTCCACCAAGGGCTTTGTAGCCACCGACTTTGCCGTCCGTCAGCATCAGGCAACGTGGCAGCTGCAGTTTGTGCCTGCCAAGGTGCACTCGGTTTGCTGCACTCCACTTGATTGCAAGCAGGCTGACGGCAGCCCATCCAAAACAGTCAAAGCATTCAAGCTTACGGTCAAATACTGACAAAACAAAAAGCCCTGTAGGGCTTTTTTGCATATAGAGTCAAAATTGCTTGCTTTTTACTTCAAAAAAAAGTATAATGTAATTTATGAATAATTTACCCGTAAAAATCGGCGTCATCACCGACGTGCACGGCAACCTGCCTGCACTTACAGCCGTACTTGACAAATTTGACAGCCTTGGAATTTCGCAAATAGTCCACACAGGCGACGTAGTGGATATTGGGCCCAACTCACGGGAGTGCCTGCAGCTGCTTGTAAGCAGAGGCGCAAAGCTTGTTTTGGGCAATCACGACTTTGCCTTTTTTCACGATTACGCCTTTCAGCACCCAGCCTCCAAGGTTACGGCAACGCACAAGCGCTACGTTTTTGACAGCATGCAGGATTTGCTGCCCCTCCAAAGCCTGTTTACCCCACAAATCAACCTTGAGGTGTACGGTGTCAAGCTGGTGTTTACCCATTACGCATTGCTGGATACCCCCAAGGATTCGGGCTACATGTGGCAGGATATCAATCACAACCCCACACCTCACAGCCTCGACCAAATGTTTGCCTACCTCAGTTGCGACGCAGTTTTTTTTGGTCACAAGCACGAGCAATGCGACGTAGAGGGCGCATCCACAACCTACGTCAACGTCGGCTCGTTGGGCTGCCACAAGGGAGATTTTGCCAAAGCCGTCGTCATCACGGTACAGCCAAGCGGCGAGTGGTGCTACCAACGCCTAAGCGTGCCTTACAATCGCAACCAACTCAAGACACAAATGCTGCAAGGCGATCTACCCGATGCCGAGCCGATTTTTCAACACTATTTTGATTACCACAACTAACGGAGAACTATGCACAAACTTGTACTAATTGATGGCAACAGCCTACTAAACCGAGCATATTTTGCATTGCCCCCAACGAACGACAACCAAGGACGCAACGTCAATGCCGTGTACGGCTTTGTCAACTTGCTGCTAAAGGTGTTGACGGACTACCAGCCCACCAATCTTGCCGTCACCTTTGACAAGCGTGGTGACAACTTTCGCAAGGCGTTGTATCCCGATTACAAAGCCAATCGCAAGGGCATGCCCGACGATCTTGCCGAGCAAATGCCAATTTTGCAAAATTTGCTTACAACCATGGGAATCAAGGTGGTGCAAAGCGCAGGCATCGAGGCAGACGACCTTATTGGCAGCTTGGCTGCCAAGTTTGGCGTGCCTACTCTTATTGTATCGGGTGACAAGGATTTGTTTCAGCTTGTCAACGACACAACGACGGTGCTGCTTACCAAAAAAGGCATCACCGAGGTAGAAACCGTCACGCCCCAATCGCTGCTTTCGGGCTACGGCCTAACTCCATTGCAGGTTGTCGAGTACAAGGCGCTTCGTGGCGACACCTCCGACAACATCCCGGGTGTTAGGGGCGTAGGGGAAAAGACAGCCACAGCCTTGATCCAAAAGTACGGCGACATCGAAACCTTGTATCAAAACGTCAACAACGAAAAGGGCGCACTAAAGGACAAGCTGATTGCCGACAGGGATATGGCTTTTGTCAGCAAGCAGCTTGCAACCATAGTCACCAACGTCCCACTTGACGTTGCTCTAAGCGATTGCGTTTTGCCCGCCTACACCAATGCCGTCAAGCAGCAGCTGCAGGCATTGCAATTCCGTTCCATTTTGTCAAGACTTACCTTTGTAGAGGACGAAGGCTCCCAACCCACTCAGCAAACAATCCTCGAGGTTGAGGACGTCGAAATTACTACTGCTGACAGCTTTTCCACAGCAGTGCAATATTTGCTTGCCCGTCCCTTGGTTGCCTTTGCCTACGTTGATGGCGTCGTTTATCTGTCCGACAGCCCCACCAAGCAGTACCACGCAAGGCTGGGCGACAGCTTTTTGGATGAGCTTACCCCTCAGTTTGTGTTTGACACACTAAAGCCACTTTTCGAGGGCAACACAGGCAAAATTGTGTTTGACAGCAAGGCGCTTCGCCACCAGCTGGACCAATTTAATCAAGATTTGGCTGCCGTCAAGTACGACGTGGCACTTATGCAGTATCTTGTCGAGCAACGCCCCTACAAAACGCTAACCGAGCTGCTGGATGCCCACGGCAAGCAGCACGTAGGTGCAGGCTTGTATCAAATGGCAACCTTTTACCTGCAACGCCTAAGGGATGAGCAAACCGACAAGCTGTATTTCGACGTCGAGCTGCCTCTTGCCGGCCTGTTGTATCGCATGGAAAAGCAGGGTGTCAAGGTGGATGAGGATGCCCTGGCGCAAACCTCAGCGCAGCTTAAAGGGCAAATTGAGCAGCTTACGCACCAAATATACGACCAAGCAGGCGAGGTGTTCAACGTGTCCAGCCCACAGCAGCTTTCCACAGTATTGTTTGAAAAGCTTGGGCTAAAGCACTTTCAAAAAACCTCCCGTGGCTACTCCACCAAAAACGACGTATTGGAAAAGCTTCGTGGCGAGCATCCGATAGTCGAGCTTATCATACAGTATCGCAAGCTTACCAAGCTGCAAGGCACCTACGTCGAGGGGCTCAAGCCCTTGCTTAAGCGTGGAGTAGTGCATACAACCTACAATCAGTACCTAACCACCACGGGCCGTTTGTCCAGCAGCGATCCCAACCTGCAAAACATCCCCATCCGAAACGAGCAGGGCAAGGAAATAAGGAAGCTGTTTGTATCTCAGCTTGGCAAGTTTGTAGGCGCCGACTATTCGCAAATCGAGCTTCGTATGCTGGCAGGCTTTTCGCAGGATGCCAACCTGATTGCCGCCTTCAACGAGGACAAGGATATACACACGCTTGTAGCAAGCGAGCTGCTTGGCATTGCGCCACAAATGGTCAACTCCAACATGCGCCGTATGGCAAAGGCAGTCAACTTTGGCATCATCTACGGCATAAGCAGCTTTGGACTTTCCGAAAACACCGGACTTTCCGTCAAAAAGGCGCAAGAGTACATCAATTTGTACTTTGAGCGCTTCCCCACAATCAAAAGATACTTGGATAGCTGTGTCGAGGGCGCAAGGACGAACGGCTACGTTTCTACAATTACGGGACGTCGCAGATATATCCCCGAAATTTCCTCATCCAACTACAACTTGCGCAGCTTTGGCGAGCGTGCATCCATGAATATGCCGTTGCAGGGCAGCGCAGCCGACGTAATGAAGATTGCAATGCTTCGTGTAGACGAGCAAATTGCAAAGAAAGGACTACAAAGCAAGGTAGTAATGCAAATACACGACGAAATCATCGTGGATTGCCCCTTGGACGAGGTGGACGCCGTCAAGCAAATTTTGCTTGAGCAAATGCCCAATGCCTTGGACGTAGGCTGCAAGCTTACAGTCGAATTGGGCGAAGGAAGTAATTTGTATGAAGTGTAAGGTAATTGCCATCACAGGGCAAATTGGCAGTGGCAAAAGCGCAGTAGGCAAGTATTTGCAGCAGCAGGGCTACAGCGTGCTGGATTGCGACCAAATTTCTCGCTTGGTTGCAGATATGCCTTGCGTCCAACAAAATGTAGCAGCCCTTTTGGGCGAGCAAAGCGTGGTGGACGGCAAGCTAAATCGCCCACTTATACGCAAAATTATATTTGCCGACGACAGCCTGTATAGCCGATACAACCAAATATTTTTTGATCAAATCAAGCAAGAAATTACAACTGCGGTATGCCGTTTGTCGGCGCAAGGCTGCAGGGTTGTGTTTGTCGAAATTCCACTTATTGACGCCTTTTACTACCCATGGGATGCCATCTGGATGGTGCAAAGCGAGGTGTTTACACGCATCAGCCGTGTCACGCAGCGTGACGGCGTGGACAAAAGCGACGTACTTGCCGTCAGCAGCAAGCAAAATTACCAAACGGCACCCACCCATACGCTAATCAACGACGGCACTCTTCACGATTTGTACGCAAAAGTGGACGATTTAGTCAAACAAATTTTGTAAATTGTGCAAAAACGTTTGACAATGTCAGGTCTTAGGTCTAAAATGTTATAGGTTTTTACAAAACCTACCTATTTTACAAATTTTCACACAGGAGAATAAACTCAAAATGAACATAAATGCGTTGTTGGCATTGGGTATTTCCATAATGCTTGGCTTGCTGTCCACACGTATCATGAAGAAGATTGGTCTACCCAACGTCACAGGATACTTGGTAGTAGGCCTAATCATTGGCCCACATTGCCTTGGCATCATCAACGAGGAAGTTGCGGGCAATTTGTCCGTAATCAGCTCGGTTGCACTGGGCTTCATTGCCTTTTCCATCGGTGTCGAGTTTAAGCTTGACCACATCAAGGAAATTGGCAAAAGCGCCATCACAATCACAATGTTTCAAGCACTTGCAGCATGCATATTTGTCGACCTAATTTTGCTTACAGTTTTGCCAACGTCACAAGCACTAATCTTGGGCGCAATTGCAACGGCAACAGCCCCTGCAGCAACCTTGATGGTTGTCAAGCAATATCGTGCAAAGGGACAAGTAACAGGCACGTTGCTGCCCGTTGTAGCCTTGGACGACGCTGTAGGCTTGATAGTGTTTGCAATCAGCAACGCAATCGCACTAAGCCTTGCAAGTGGACTTCAACCCACCGTGTTGGATCTTGCAGTTTGGCCACTTTTGGAAATTGTAACCTCCCTTGTCATCGGCGCAATCATTGGTGTAGTAATTTCCTTTGTACCAAAGATTTTCAAATCACGTGACAATCGCTTGATTGCAGCCATCATGGCAGTGTTTTTGTGCATTGGCTTGTGCGAGTTGTTTTCGCACTTGGAGCACGAAGGCATTTTGCCATTCAAGCTAAGCGACCTGCTGGTATGCATGATGGCAGGTGCAATCTTTGTCAACGTATCCGACCAATCTCCACGTGTAATGGAGGGCGTTGACCGTTGGACTCCCGTGCTGTTTATGGTGTTTTTCATCCTAAGTGGTGCCGAGCTGGACGTAACCAAGCTGCTTGACTGGAAGGTCTTGTTGATTTTGGCATTGTACCTTGTTGCACGTTCGGCAGGCAAGTACCTTGGTACCTTTGCCGGTGCAAGCTTGGTAAAGGCAGACAAGCCTGTGCGCAACTTTTTGGGTATCACCCTGTTGCCACAAGCCGGTGTTGCTATCGGTATGGCAACCATGTGCAAATACGAGTTTGAAGCCATTGCCAAGGCTCTTACAGAAGCAGGCGAATTGGAAAAGGCTGCCCAAATGCTGGATGTTGGCTCGCTTATTGTAACAATCACAATGTGCGCAGTACTAATTTACGAGCTGTTTGGACCACTTTTGACAAAGTGGGCACTTGATCAAGCTGGCGAAATCCCCGACGAGTTTAGCAAGCGTGCAAAGCGCCTGGCAAAAAAGGCACAAAAAGAGCAAAACTAACATGAACAAACCACAAAGCACAATGTATCAGCTTATGCGAAAGTCGGAAAAGCAAGACGACGATGGAATGGATATTTTGGATGCCGAGTATCGTGACGAGCGAAGCGACACCAAAAGGTTTACTCAGCAGTACAAGGATTTTTACACCGACATCAAAATAAGCATCAAGGAAGATTGGTAACAAAATTACAAAGCGAAAGGGCAGTTTTGGGCTCTTTCGCTTTTGTTGTAATTAGGTACTTTACAATTTTGTAAAATTGTATTATAATTAACTAATGAAACTAATCCTTGCAAGCAAATCGCCCCGTCGCAAGCAACTGCTTGGGCAAATAGTAGACAACTTTGACGTAGTGGTAGGCAACGTAGACGAGCAGTCCTTTGTTGGCGAGCCCACCCAAATGGTAGTAAGTCTGGCATTGGCAAAGGCGCAGGCTGTGCCCCGTCCTGCCGACGCAATCGTCATTGGCTGTGACACCATCGTCGT
>JAFVXX010000138.1 GCA_017500905.1 Clostridia bacterium | reverse complement strand
ATGAAATTGCAAGGTTCATTGACAAAAATATGCACAATTTTTCCTTAGTTGTATACATTTTACACCAAAAATTTTTTGTCTAACGATCTGTACTGTAACGCCTCGGCAAGATGCTTGGTAAGTATTGCTTCACTGCCCTCCAGGTCGGCAATGGTACGAGCTACCTTCAAGACACGATTGTATGCACGAGCAGATATGTTTAGACGCTCAAAAGCATTTTCTAACAGCTTAGAAGAATCAGCATCCAGCTTGCAGTACCTTTTGATTAGTGGCGCCGTCATCTTGGCGTTGCAATGCACGCTTGTACCCTCAAAACGAGCATTTTGCAAACTGCGAGCATTGTTGACACGTTGCTTGACAGTTTGTGAATCCTCTGCCAAAGCTTCCGACTGCAAATCCTGGTAAGAAACGGCATCCACCTCGACATGCATGTCGATTCTGTCCAAAAGTGGACCGGACAGCTTGCTCAAATATCTGTGAATTTGCGCAGGTGAGCAGCTGCACTCGTGCACTTGACTTCCGTAATGTCCACAAGGACAGGGATTCATGCTTGCAATAAGCATAAAGTTGGATGGGTAGCATACGGTACCGGCACTGCGTGAAACTGTAATCACCCCGTCCTCAAGTGGCTGACGAAGTGTTTCCAAGGTGTAACGAGAGTACTCGGGCAATTCGTCCATAAACAGAACTCCGTTGTGGGCAAGGCTTATTTCGCCCGGCTTAACCTTTGTTCCGCCACCCGTCAAGGCGACGGTAGATGCCGTGTGGTGAGGTGATCTAAAGGGTCTTTCGTGCACAAAGCCATCCAGCACTCCTGCAATACTGTGAATTTTAGCAATTTCCAATGCCTCCTCAAAGGTGAGATCGGGCATGATTGTTGGCACAGCCCTTGCAAGCATTGTTTTACCTGCGCCCGGAGGACCGATCATCAAAATGTTGTGTCCACCTGCAACGGCAATTTCCATTGCACGCTTTGCAATAAATTGACCGTGGATGTACTTCATATCAACATCATCGTTGGTGATGGTGTTTGCGCTCCACTTTTGACATTTGATGGGCTCGACCTGTGTTTTGCCCTCAAAGTACTCTACTACTTGTCTCAGATTGGATACAGGCAAAAGATTCATGCCATCCACAAAGGATGCCTCGGTGAGATTTTCCTCAGGAATGATTGCGTTGACGTAGCCCTGCTCACGTGCAGCAATTAGCATTGGTAGCAAACCACTAATTTTGCGCACCTCGCCATTTAGAGACAATTCGCCTAAAATGACGTAGTTGTTCATTTGCTCGGTTTGGCGAGTTTGATCACTTGCAATCAGCGTTGCCAAGGCAATGGGCAGGTCGTAAAAGCTACCTTCCTTTTTTGTGTCTGCCGGGGCAAGATTTACAACAATGCATGCCACAGGGTAGCTAAACCCACTATTTTTGATGGCAGAGCGTACACGCTCCCTTGATTCCTTTATGGCTGTGTCGGCAAGACCAACAATGTCGTAGGTTGGCATACCGTTGTGGATATCCACCTCGATACAAAGAGGGTAGCCCTCCAGTCCCTTTAAGGCAAAACTTGTAATCTTTGACAGCATTGTGCATACCTTTCCTTATAATGCTTCTTATAGTATAATACATTTATAGGTATTTTTGCAATAGGATTTTGCTAAAAATAAAAGAAAAAACGCATTTCTTTTCGAAATGCGTTTTCTTTGTTAGATGCTTTCTTTAATTTTTGCTGCTTTACCGGTTCTGGAACGAAGATAGTAAAGTTTAGCACGTCTTACAGAGCCTTTTCTTACAACGACAACCTTGTCAATTTTTGGGCTGTGAATTGGGAAAGTTCTTTCAACGCCAATACCGGAAGAGATTCTTCTTACGGTAAATGTTTCACGAAGTCCACCATGCTTACGAGCAATTACAATACCCTCGTATGCTTGGATTCTTTCCTTGTTGCCTTCGATAACCTTGAAGAATACTCTTACTGTATCGCCAACGTTAAACTCAGCAACTTGTCTCAAACTTTCTTGTTCGATACTTTTGATGATATCCATTTGACTTTTCCTCCATATTTATTTGTTAACTAAGCGTTCATACACACGTTGCGTCGTCAGAGGACCGCCCGAAGTCACCAATATATATTACCACACAACACGCTTTATTGCAAGCGTTTTGCGGCTATTTTGCAATATTTTTTACTAAATTTACGGACGAAATGCATCAACGATGTGGTTGATTTCGCCGTTTGTCACTTCTATTACGTCAAACCTGATGCTTGCACCATTTATTTTGTTGTCAAGTACAAAAAGCTGCGCACATTTTACAATCGTGCGTTGCTTTGACGGAGTGACAGCCTCTCGAGGCAAGCCTTTTGTAAGGCTATTGCGAGTCTTGACCTCAACAAAAACATAGGTTTTGTCTTTGGCCTGAGCAACTATGTCCACCTCGCCAACACGACAACGGTACTGGGTGAAAAGTATTTTGTAGCGATGCTTTTTGAGATATTTGACAGCCAGGCCTTCGCCTTGGTTTCCAAGAATTTTGTTGTTAGTCATTGGGAAAAAAGTTTTTTATAAACGTCTTGCGATGTATAGCAGACGGCCCGTGCTGCTTAAGCAATGATATGTGCAGTGCAGTACCGTAGCCCTTGTGCTT
>JAFVXX010000137.1 GCA_017500905.1 Clostridia bacterium | reverse complement strand
GAGTGGGCAGATATAGAATCTGCCCCTACGGTGAGCGATGTTTGGGGTGAGTGACGTTTAAAACTCCTTCCGTCACGCAGGCGTGACACCTCCCTCGAGAGGGAGGCAAGTTGAGATGCCGTGTTCTACAACGTACAACCAATGGTCGCCCCTACAGTGAGCGGTTGTTAGTCCGTTTGGTTATGGGTGGGCAGATGTAGAATTGCTCCCTACGGTGTAGGTTGACATTGTTTACGGTAAACGGGGTGTTGATTTTACGGTGTGGACGAGTGTTGAAACGTAAAAAAAGGCAGGTGTTTACCTGCCTATAATTGCGCCTGAATCAGTCTTGAAACAACTTAAAAACAATTACTTTTACTGTTTGTTGTAGGGTGATGGATGGGCGTGAGCCGATTTCATTTTCGTAATCGCTAATGATCTTGCGAGAAATTTCTTCATGCCTATCATTGTTGAAATGTGGCATAGGGACATTGACAAAGTCTCCCAGCATTGCGTTTAGCACTTGGTTGATAAATCTGTTGCGTTGCAAACGTTGTTGGTCATCGCATGGGTAGTTTGTGTTGATGTTTTTACATAGCCAGCCGGACTCAAACTGCACGCTCGCAGCAGCCTTGGTGTCGTAACCAGCAAACTTGTTGTCATATAAATCTTTGGAAGTTTCTTTTACGGGATTTGCAGCGCGCTTTTGCTTGATCTCTATATCTTCTACGGTATCACAAACGTCCTTGAAGCCTGAAATTGCCAGCCAATAGGGGAAATTGATAAATACACCAGCTGGTACAAGTGTTATACCCGAAAGCAAATCAATGCAAGACATCGCTATAATTAGTGACATTGTTGCAACGCCTATTATTGCTGCAAAAATTGTTATGCAAATTTTTTTACCTTTACATCTATTTCTTAATGATCTCATATTAACCTCCATATTAGCATTATACCCTCCCCGAAAAAAATGTCAAGTTGTTTGACTTGCAAAAAACTAAAAAGCACCCATATGCGTGTTATCCTTATCGGAGAACACGCAATGAATTGCAACCTTGCGGTTGCATGAATTGAAAGTCGTGCTTTCGTGAATTGCCTACGGCATGAATTGTGCCTTATGGCACATTGGTTGCAATTCAATTCATGGAGCGAAGCGAGAATTCATGGCAAAGCCAATTCATGATGCGGCAGCATCAATTCATTTAGAAAAACGAACAGAGCAAGAATAGAATCTTGCAAAATTGGCGTCAAATTGCAAGCATTACAAGGTTGATTGCGTAGCCAAACAGCAGGGCAAACACATACAGCAACAGCGCAATGATGGGCGTTTTGCCAAGTGTGGATTTGTTTTTGAGCAGAATTGTAAAGGCAAGACCGCTACTGCAAGCAAGGCCACTTGCCAAGGCACCAAAGGAGATTAGCCCATCGGCATAGAGAGTGGCAAGCAGGACGCTTCCTGCGCAGTTGGGAATTAGACCAACCAATGCGCAAACAACGGGCTGTAGCCAGTAGGTTTGTTGCAAAAATGCCGAAAGGCCATCGCTTGCGTAGTGCATAAGTGCGCCAAAGCCAACGCTTAGCACAAGCAAGTAGGCAAATATCTTGGCTGTGTGGATTAGTGGGTGCTTGACAAACTGCCAAAAGGTGGGCTTGTGGTGCATGTCGTGCTGACAGCAGCCCTCGGCTGATTGATCCAGCGAAAAGTCATACGACAGGGGGCGTTTGTCAAAAATGTTGACTAAGTAGCCTACCAAAACGGCGTAGACAAGCTTGGTTGCAAGCAAAATTGCACCACTTACAAATGTTTGCTTGCTTGCAAGCAGCAAGGGCAATGCCTCGTCGCTGGAGGCAATCAAAACTGCCAAAAGTGTGCCTGTGTTGAGGTAGCGTTGGGTGTAGAGGTCGGCAGACAGCACGGAAAATCCACATTGGGGGATGGTTCCTACGATGCCACCAAACAATGCTGACCACTTGCTGCCCAACAGACGTGCCATATTAAGTTTTGCCTTTTTGTTGGTTTCGATAAGCTCGATGATGAGATAGATTGCCAGCAAAAAGGGAAGCATCTTTGCGCTGTCGATGAGCGCTTCAAGTAGAACTTGCCCCATTGTGATCACACCTCGGTTGGTTTAGCGTCGCTTCCAGGTGAGCTTGCCCGTTTGCTTTGGCTCGTCCTCGTTGCCGTTGTAAAACACTTCGACGGTGGGGACGTATGTGTCGGGCTTGCTTGCCACGCTGCTTGCAACGTCTACAAGCTTGTTGATTTGCTGTTGCCAAGCGTCGCTTTGCAGGTTGGATTTCATCCTTGCCGTGTAGGACTTGGCGTCGGTTACGTGATATGCCAAGCATTGCATTGCCACCTTGTCGGCTACGTAGCCTTGCTCCATTGCCCACAGCATGCTGTCGGACTTGCTTGCAACACTGTTTGTGGCGATTGTATATAGGGTGCGTGTGAGCCAAAACATACACTCGTAGGCGTAGCTTGTACCATCTGCCTTGCCCCATGAGGACACGGATTGCACCACTTGCTTGCAATGGTCAAGCACCTCGTTACGCTGTGGCAGGGCAACGTCTTTGAGGACGTCGTCACCTACAAGCAGCTTACTTTCAATCTTTAGTGCAAGTAAATCTACCACCGTAAGTGGGTAGACGTCGTCTTGGTATTGCTTGCCCTTGGCATAAAACAGCACGGAGCTGCCTCTTTTTGCAACAAAGTCGTCACGGAAAATGATTGCACCGTTGATACGCAAAAAGTCGCATGACTTGCGCACCTCTGCCAAAAATTGGCGTGCAGTTGTAAGCCTTGCTGCTTGCACCTGTGTCAACGGTTGAGGTGTGACAACAAGCAGGTTGACGTCGCTGTTTGGTGTAAAGTCATCCGTCATTACCGAGCCATACAGGTAGACGGAGGGAGTATATTGCAATACTTGTTGGATATAGTCGACAAAGTCGTCGATTACGGAGTAGATCATATCAAATCAGCCCCAATTCGGAGCACATTTCTTCTAATGATTGGTCGGGATTGAGAAGCTCGGCCAAATCGATTGCGTGTTGAGTTGCATTGGTAATCTTTTGTACAGGGTTGGCGTAGTTGGCGTCAGCAATAGCAGCTGCGCTGTCAAGCTGTTGGGCTGCAATAAGCTGCTCGATTTTGTGCAGTAGTGCGTCAAATGCAGACATTTCCTGTGGAGAAAAGGCGTTGAGCATTGTTTTGGCATATATTTGCCACGTTGCACAAAACAATTTTGCCCTGTCTACCACCACTTTTGCGTAGTTGTCGGCATCCTGCCTAAGGCTGGCTGCAAGCATTTGCGATTGCAGTAGGCTGTCGGTAGTTGCCTTTTGCTGCTGTTGATGCTGTTCAAGCTGCTGCCTAAGCTGCTCGTTGGCATCTGCCAGCTGAAAAATACGCTGCTTTTGCGTGGAGGTGACTTGGTCGAAGCGTTGCTGCTGCTGGCTGATGTAACTATCCACCTGCGCTACGTTGTAGCCACGAAAAGATTTGTTAAATTTCATTTTTGCCCTTGTTACGAAGTAATTGTTGCTTGAGGTTGTACAATTTGTCCGAAAGGTCTACCTTGTATAAATGGGGGCGATTTAGACGCTTGTACTCCTCCCAAAAGCCGTCAAGATTGTCCAACGTCCTTTGACGAATTGTCATTACGTCGGGGCTTTGGTAGACAAGCTTGCCGTCCACAAAGATATCCTTGTACAAATTGACTGCGTAAAAGTTGGTGACCGTTTTGGTTTGCCAACGCTCGGTTGGGTGGGTGATGACGTAGGGCTGGGTGACGTCGATTGCCTCGTCCTCCAGGCAAATTACGTCGGCAATAGCCTTGTTGGTGTCACAGCCAAACAGACGGTAGACCGTCTTTTTGCCGGGGTTGGTAACCTTGTTGGGGTTGTCGGATATCTTTAGCTTTGGTATATCCTTGCCGTTGGCGTGGATGTTGCAAATTTTGTACACGCCGCCAAGGCTGGGGGTGTTGTGGCTGGTAATCATCTTGGTGCCTACACCGTAGACGTCAATTTTTGCGCCTTGCTCCTTTAGGGCAGTCAAAACGTACTCGTCGATGTCGCTGCTGGCAAAGATTTTGCAGTCGGCATGCCCTGCTTCGTCCAGCATTTTGCGTGCTTGCTTGGACAAATATGCAAGGTCGCCGCTGTCCAGTCTGATTCCTACAGGCGTGTAGCCCATTT
>JAFVXX010000013.1 GCA_017500905.1 Clostridia bacterium | reverse complement strand
TACTAATTGCCGTAACTCAGCTTACCTCCACCGACCAAGACAGCATGACCAACGATTTGCTCATCGAAAAGCCAATCGACCAAGTAGTTATGCACTACGCAAAGATGGCAGAGGAGGCGGGACTGGACGGCGTGGTATGCTCGCCACTTGAGGCAGGCAAGGTGCACGACGTATGTGGCAAGGCCTTTTTGACAGTCACCCCGGGCGTACGCTTTGCAGGTGGCGAGATAGGCGATCAAAAGCGTGTCACAACCCCTGCAAAGGCCAAGGAGCTTGGCTCGGATTACATCGTAGTAGGCCGTCCAATCACAGGCGCAGAAAACCCACAAGAGGCATACCAAAGATGCCTAAACGAATTTTTAAACTAAGGAGACAAACCCATGAAACAACTAATTGCAAAGGATCTTCTTTCCATCAAGGCAGTATTTTTCCGTCCACAACAACCATTTACTTGGGCAAGTGGAATCAAAAGCCCGGTATATTGCGACAACCGTTTGACACTTACAGCTCCACAAGTACGTAGCGACGTCGAAAACGGACTTGCAACACTAATCAAAACTCACTACCCCGATGCCGAAGTGCTTATGGGCACTGCAACTGCAGGCATTGCACATGCAGCCATCACGGGCCACCTTTTGGGATTACCAATGGGCTACGTTCGTTCGGGCGCAAAGGATCACGGCAGACAAAACCAAATTGAAGGCCGTCTTGAAAAGGGACAAAAGGTAGTAGTTGTGGAAGACCTAATTTCTACTGCAGGCAGCTGCATCGAGGTTGTCAACGTGCTTAGAGAAGCAGGCGCAGAGGTGCTTGGCATTGTTTCCATCTTTACCTACGGCATGCAAAAGGGGCTTGACCGTCTTGCGGCAGCAGGCGTCAAAAACGTATCCTTGACCGACTTCGACACCATTGCGCAAGTGGCAGCCGACGAGGGCTACATCGCCAAGGAAGACGTCGAAAAGCTTATCAAATTCCGCAACAACCCATCCGACGAAAGCTGGATCAACGGCTAAAACTCACTTAGGAGCAAACATGAAAAGCATTTTGGACATCGTGTCGCTTTCCACAGCCGAAATCGACCAATTGATGCAAACGGCAATGGATATCATTGCCAACCCTGCCAAGTACAGCAACGCTTGCCGTGGCAAAAAGCTTGCAACGTTGTTTTTTGAGCCATCAACACGCACAAGGCTCAGCTTTGAAGCAGCAATGCTCGATCTGGGTGGCAGCGTAATTGGCTTTTCGTCGGCAAACAGCAGCTCTGCAGCCAAGGGCGAAAGCATGGCGGACACGGCAAAGGTAATCAGCTGCTATGCCGACATCATGGCAATTAGGCACTTCAAGGAGGGCGCACCCCTTGTTGCGTCGCTAAATTCCTCTGTTCCTGTAATCAACGGTGGCGACGGTGGACACTGTCACCCAACGCAAACCTTGGCAGATTTACTTACAATCTACCGTGAGCACGGCAGACTTGACAACTTGACGGTGGGCATTTGTGGCGACCTCAAGTACGGACGCACGGTGCACTCGCTAATCAACGCATTGGCACGCTACAACAACGTCAAGGTGGTGCTTATCAGCCCTGTCGAGCTTGCCATTCCCGATTACGTCAAGCACGAGGTGCTAAACAAAAAGGGCATGCAGTACGTAGAAACAACCTCCATCGAGGAGTACATGGATCAGCTTGACGTCTTGTATATGACTCGCATCCAACAAGAGCGTTTTCCCGATCCAAACGAATACCTGCGCCTAAAGGACAGCTACATCTTGACACCGCAAAAAATTGCCTGTGCCAAGTCAACAATGACTATTTTGCACCCACTTCCCCGTGTCAACGAAATCAGCGTCAAGGTAGACGACGACCCTCGTGCATGCTACTTCAAGCAGGTTTTCAACGGCAAAGTGATGCGTATGGCACTAATTTTGAAGCTTTTGGAGCATCCTTACGAAAAACCGTCACTATTTGAGGAAGGTAGTGAATATGTTGTAAATGAAATCAAATGCACCAACCCCAACTGCATCACCTCCACCGAGCAGGAACTCGACCACGTGTTTAAGGTTGTCAACAAGCAGCACGGAGTTTGCAGGTGCGTTTATTGCGAAAAGCAAGGCAAGTAACAAATTGGGACGTTGTCCCTTTTTGTTTTTAGGTTGCTTTGTATCAACAACAAAAAGGAGCAGTTTGTGGTAGACAAGGCAGTAATTTTGGCAGGAGGCACAGGCACACGCTTTTTGCCCTACACCAAGTGTCACCCCAAGGAAATGCTGGCAGTAATTGACAAGCCTGCATTGCAAATCTTGGTGGAGGAGGTTGTGGCAAGTGGCATAAAGGACGTTTTGGTGGTGGTTTCTCCCCAAAAGGGCGATGTTGTAGATTTTTTTACCCCCAACAGCCGTCTGCACAGCAGGCTTCAAGAGGGCAATTTGCACAGCTACAGTCGGCTGCTGCACAACGTGGAGCGTATGGCAAACGTCAGCTTTGTCGTCCAACCCACCCCCAACGGCACGGGCAGCGCAGTGCTGCTTGCAAGGCAATGGGTGGCAAGCAAGCCTTTTGCATTGCTGTGCGGCGACGACGTCATCTTTGGCAAGGTGCCTGCAACGGCGCAACTAATTGATGCCTACAAGGCAACCAACGGCAAGTCCATAGTAGGCGTGCAGCCTGTCAGTGATGACCAAATTTGCAACTACGCATCAGTAGACGTAGGTGGCAGCACTTGTCCTACAGCACAAGTCTTTGACGTTGTCGAAAAGCCCCCACTTGGCCAAGCCCCAAGCAATCTTGCAAGCGTAGGAAGGTACGTTTTTGCCCCCAGCCTGTTTGATTTGCTTGGCGACGTCCCCTTTGTAAAGGGCGAAAGACGGCTTACCGACGCCATGCAAGCCTTGTGCACGCAAGGTCAACTGTACAGCTGCAGCTTTGTGGGCAATCGCTTTGATTTTGGCAGCAAGCTGGGCTACCTGATGGGCGTAACCTACGCAGGGCTAAACGACGCTCGCTTTGCTTCACAATACAGGCAGTATCTAATCAATCTAATTCGAAATAACTAACAAAAGGTAGGATATATTTATGAGCTACACCAACAGAAACCAAATTCCCGAAAAGTACAAGTGGGATCTATCCGACATTTCCCCCAGCGAAGAGGCGTGGGAGCAAGCCTTTGAAGAAATGAAGGCAAAGGTGCAAATCAACCTTCAATTCAAGGGCAGGCTTTGTGACGACGAGGTTTTGCTGCAATGCCTCAAGCTAAACGACCAGCTTGACGTAGAGCAAGGCAAATTGTATTGCTACGCCTACATGCGCTACAACGAAGACAGCCAAAACTCTGCTGCTCAACAACGCTATGCAAAAATCTACGGCTTGCTTACCCAATTTGGCGCAGTTTCGGCATTTATGACGCCGGAAATTTCGGCTTTTTCCAACGAAAAATTGGATCAACTGATTGCCAACCCTCTTTTTGCCGATTACGACGTAATGCTACAAAAAATCCGTGACGGCAAGGAGCACGTTTTGTCCGAAGCAGAAGAAAAGCTTCTTGCCAACGTAGGCAGCTTTTCTCGTCAATTCCAAGAGGTTTTTGGCAGACTAAACAGTGGCGACCTCAAGTTTGACAAGGTGACGGTAGACGGCGAAGAAATTCAACTTGGCAACGGCGCATATTCAATGCTGCTTCAACACAAGGACCAAGCCGTACGCAAGCTTGCCTTTGAAACCTTTTACAAGACCTTCATCGAAAAAATCAACACTCTTGCAGGCTTGTACGAGGGAAGTGTCAAGGCCGATTGGTTCTATGCCCAAGCCAAAAAGTTTGGCTCCTCTATGGAAAGCGCATTGTTCCGTGAGCAAGTGGACAAGCAAGTGTACGACAACTTGATTGCCTGCATGCACTCCACCTTTGAGCCACTTCATCGCTACATCGCACTAAAGAAAAAGGTTTTGGGAGTAGAAACCCTCAACATGTACGATTTGTACGTGCCAATGTTTGAGGATGCCGACCTTTCCTGCGAGTACGAGGATGCTTGCAAGCTTGTAATGGAAGGGCTTCATCCACTTGGCGAGGACTATCGCCAAATTATGCAAAAGGCATTTAGCGAGCGCTGGATTGACGTACACGAAACACCAACCAAGCGTGGTGGTGCGTACTCTATGGGCGTGCCGGGTGTACACCCATACATGCTACTAAACTACCAAAAGACAACGCACGACATCTTTACCGTTGCGCACGAAATGGGACACTCCATCCACACCTACTACAGCAGCAAAACGCAACCTGTTGCCAAGGCCGATTACAAAATTTTCGTTGCCGAGGTTGCATCTACCTGCAACGAGGTGCTGTTGCTTCAACATTTGCTAAAAACTCAAACTGACGCCAACGTCAAAAAGTTTTTGTTGCAGTACTACCTCGATATGCTTCGCACAACAATGTACCGTCAAGCAATGTTTGCCGAGTTTGAAGCAATCGCCCACAACCTTGCCGAAAACGGACAACCACTTTCTGCAAAGGTGCTTTCCGACAAGTATTTAGAGCTAAACAAAATGTACTACGGCCCAGCCGTCAACCATAACGACGAAATTGCCTACGAGTGGGCACGTATCCCACACTTCTACAACGCATTTTACGTGTACAAGTACGCAACGGGCATCATTTCGGCAGTTTGCATAGCGCAAAAAATCTTGACCGAGGGCGAGCCTGCCGTCAAACGCTACAAGGAGTTTCTGTCCTTGGGTGGCTCTATGGACCCTGTTTCCGAGCTAAAGGTTGCAGGAGTGGACTTGACCACAAGCGAGCCTTTTGATATCGTTGCCAAGTCTTTTGCCGACACCCTTGCCCAACTTGAAGAGCTTTGCAAGTAATTGTAAATTGTTTGAGGGCGCCATAAATGAATAGAGTAAAAAGACTTCGTAAGTTTGGCGAAATTTTGATGTGGGTTGGTATTTCGTTAGCAGCGCTATCTCTGCTGCTAATGATTATACTGTTGTTGGTAATGGATAAGTTGTATGTTCTATTACTAATGTGCTTAATGAATTTTGGAGCTTTAGCAGTTGTAGGGCGTGTCATTTTCGAAAAAATTGCAGATTTTATTGAAAGAGAGATAGAAAGAGAGAACAATTCAAATCTGTGATGCTGCTAAAGTAAAGTGGTAGCCAACAATAAATACAAGTATCAAAAAAGGCATCTCAACCGAGATGCCTTTTGTAATAATTTATACAAGAAATTGTTTTTATTTAAAATATGTGATATGATTACAAAAAAAGCCTCACTTGTGTAAAGGGAGGTGGCACGCCTTAGCGTGACGGAGGGATTGTGTAATGCAACGAAAACACAACAAAGACCTTGTTCATATTGCAAAAATATTGCGAAAAAATATGACGAAGGAAGAAAAACATCTTTGGTACGATTTTTTACGCAAATATAATGTTCGTTTTATTAGGCAAAAGGTGTTGGGTAAATACATTGCGGATTTTTACTGTGCTGAGGCAAGGTTGGTAATTGAGTTGGATGGCTCGGGACACTATACGGATGACGGTTTACTCAAAGATCAAGTACGAACTGGTTTTTTACAAGAATACAATCTAACTGTTATACGTATTCCAAACAACCAAATAAACAAAAATTTTAACGGCGTATGCGAATATATTAATTACATTGTATCTCAATCCCTCAGTCAGCCTTGCTGACAGCTCCCTTTACACAAGGGAGCCTTTTATTTTCAACCACCCATAATAAAAACTTGTAGCAGAGACCGGCATCCCCGACGGTCCACTAATTGCAACAAATCCTATTCCGTAGGGGACGATGCCAACGACGTCCCGTCTATCACAAACAAGGCTCAACTATTGCAACACCGTAGGGGATGGGCTTGCTCCTCCCTCAAACTCAACTGTAAAAGGCATCTCAACCGAGATGCCTTTTTGTTTGTGTCTATGCTTTGTTGTTTGTTGCCAATTACGCCTTTCCGTTGCTACCAAGCACGTCAACAATCTTGTGCTTAACCATTTGTTGAACAGCCTCTCTTGCAGGTGTAAGGTATTGTCTTGGGTCAAAGTGGGCAGGATTGTTTGCAAGGTGCTTTCTTACAGCAGCCGTAAATGCAAGGCGAATGTCGCTGTCAATGTTGATTTTGCACACAGCCATGCTTGCTGCCTTGCGTAGCATATCTTCCGGCACACCTCTTGCGCCCTTCATGTTGCCACCGTAGGTGTTAATTTCCTCAACAAACTCTTGTGGCACACTGCTTGCGCCGTGCAAAACAATGGGGAAGCTTGGCAAACGACGAGAAATATCCTCCAAAATGTCAAAGCGTAGCTTTGCTTCGCCACTAAATTTAAATGCACCGTGGCTTGTGCCAATGCTAATTGCAAGGCTGTCTACGCCCGTACGACGAACAAACTCCTCTACCTGTGCAGGATTGGTGTAGCTGCCGTATTCGTTTTCTACGTGCTCCTCTACGCCGGCAAGAGTGCCAAGCTCGGCCTCTACAACAACGCCGTGAGCATGAGCGTATTCGGCAACTCTGCGCGAAAGCTCTACGTTTTCTTCAAAAGGCAGATGGCTTGCGTCAATCATTACAGAAGTAAAGCCGTCGTCCACGCATTGCTTGCAAAGCTCAAAACTATCGCCGTGGTCAAGGTGAAGTGCAACGGGTAAATCGCTGTCCTCAATGCATGCCTCCACAAGCTTTTTAAGGTAGGTCATGTTGGCGTACTTTCTTGCGCCCTTGCTGACCTGCAAAATTACAGGACTGTTTGTTTCCTTTGCAGCGTTGATGACGCCTTGGATAATCTCCATATTGTTTACGTTAAACGCACCAACGGCATAGCCGCCCTTGTATGCTTTTTCAAACATTTCTTTGGTTGTAACCAATGGCATAGTAGGTAGTTCCTCCATAAATTTTGTTTATAAAATTAGTGCAAAATTATATCGAAATTTAGGCAGTCAAATTGTTTACAGGCTGACCGTTAAGTGATATAATACTACTATACATTGTATCACATAAAACGTGAAATATCAAGGTAAAATCAAAAAAACTTATCTTATTTGGAGGATTTTTTTATGGCAGAAAAAAACGTAAGAGTAGCAATCAACGGATTTGGCCGCATTGGTCGCTTGGCATTTAGAGAAATGTTTGGTGCAACAGGCTACGAAATTGTTGCTATCAACGACTTGACCGAACCAAAAATGCTTGCACATTTGCTTAAGTACGACTCTGCACAAGGCATATATGCATTGGCAGACAAGGTTACAAGCAACGAGGATTCCATCACGGTAGACGGCACAACAATCAAAATCTACAAGGAAAAGGATGCAATCAACCTTCCTTGGGGTGAGTTGGACGTAGACGTAGTGTTGGAGTGCACAGGCTTTTACTGCAGTAAGGAAAAATCAATGGCTCACATCAACGCAGGTGCAAAAAAGGTAGTAATTTCTGCCCCTGCAGGCAAGGATTTGCCAACAGTAGTATTTGGCGTAAACGAAGGCATCTTGACGGCAAACGACACAATCATTTCGGCTGCAAGCTGCACAACCAACTGCCTTGCACCAATGGCAAACGAGCTTAACAACTTTGCAACCATCGTAAAAGGCTTTATGACAACCATCCACGCATACACAGGCGACCAAATGACGTTGGACGGTCCACATCGCAAGGGTGACCTTCGTCGTGCAAGAGCAGCAGCAGTAAACATCGTCCCCAACAGCACGGGCGCAGCAAAGGCAATCGGCTTGGTAATCCCTGCATTGGATGGCAAGCTTGACGGCTCTGCACAACGTGTACCTGTACCAACAGGCAGCTTGACCGAGCTTGTAGCAGTTTGCGAAAAGACGGTTACTGCGGCCGAAATCAACCAATGGATGAAGGATCACGCAACACCATCCTACGGCTACACCGAGGATC
>JAFVXX010000136.1 GCA_017500905.1 Clostridia bacterium | reverse complement strand
GTTAGCAAAAAATCTAGCTGACAAAAAATCATCTGGCTCATATTCTCCACCATATTCAATAGTGTCGCAAACTATGCCTTTAACTAGAAATCCATAATTGTCAAGTTGTTCACCATGGCTGGGATAATAGTTATACGTTCCATTGTCTAAAAAGTTATTGGGGCCACTCATGTTTTCTGAAAGGACTACCTCTCTATGAGGAAGAGTGTTTGCAATTTCGTAAATAGAACTTAATACCGAATACACTGGCCCAATATATGGTATGTAACCTATTCCTTCAAGCAACATTACTTTGGCCGTTTCCAGCACATCAAATTCGGAATCACAGGTAACTTGATATCCTACTTGTCCTTCAGTAAATATCATTCCCTCGTCATTTTCTTGGGAATAACTCTCGCTGTTGGCATTCGCTTCATACTCATTAGCCACTTGCAATCCAACTTTTATATCTAATATAGAAAGCTCGCTTTGTGCCATAGGATCATTTTCATTTCTATATATTACCCCCATTGAAAAATTACAAATGTATTCTTCACATAAAAGTATCTCAACAGATACTTGATAAACACATCCTACAGGCAACTGTTGTATTGGTTCTTCAATATCAAACACAATGACTCTAGATCTATTCTCATCAGGGTACGTGTTAAATGTATCAACATAAAAGCCATATTCTCTGCCCATATAACTATACACACCAGGGGTAATCAACATTTCTCTAGGGATAATATAAATTATTTCATCATCCTTAGACCAATCTATAGTTGTTAATTCATGCTCATATTCTTTAATATCTTTTCCAAACAAAGCACTATTTGACGCTAGGCCATAATATTTATCAGAATCCGTATAACAATCGTACTCTCCATTTTCAAGCTTCGTCACTATTTGGGAATATGCTAAAACCTGATCACTTGCTGATGCTACACTTTTATTCATTATTAAAAACATTGAACCAAACACAAATAAACTACTCAATAAAATCACAATTATTTTTTTCATAATCAATAATTCCTTTCTTACTCTATAATGATTACTACCTCATGAACAAAAATCATTTGATACTTAAGTTTTCCATCTTGCGTATACTCCAGTGTTGAAAGGCTTAGCTCATAAAACCCCTTTTCTTTTATCGGGCCTTTTTCATTGGTATCTTTCCAAGACCAACCCCAGCGATAGTTTGGTAATTTAGTTAGGTCTTTACCTTCTGCCACTATGGAAATATTAGCAAAATGGTCGTTTCCGTCATAACGCAAGTAAATCCTACTGGTGTTTCCGTCTTTGTCTTCTACATACTTATAAGCACCAGGGATTTCAACCTTTACCGTCGGAGCAATGTTGTATTTTTCTCTAAATACCTCGTGCAAAACAAATGCAACAGCAACAATAGCCAAAATGATGCAAATTGCTGCCACAAGCGTCTTGCGAGAAAGCACAATACGAATGTAATTTTTGTCATTAGAAAAATCACTTGTTTTGTTTTCGCTCTTCATGGACTACCCCTCCTTTTTACTTTCTATTACTATTATACCTAATATAGAATACAAATGCAATAGCAAATCGAAAAAAAAACACTCTACAATTAAAAAAGCACGGATTGCTCCGTGCTTAATGTTTTAAGTTACATTTTTGCAAGCTCACTTAGGCTTTTTATTTTGGCAAAGCTGTACGACAAATAGGTAGAAAGAACCTGCAGGCACTCCTTTACTTGGTTGCCCGTGGCGTTGACGTTTTTAAGCTTTTCTACGGGCAGTCCGTCCAACAAATCAAACAATGCCTTGGCAGGGCGAGATACCACTACCGCATTTGGCGTTTGGCAGTTTTGACAAACAAATCCGCCTTGCGACAAATCCAAATACGCCTTGCCGTCCAATCTTTGTTGGCAGGTTACGCACAGATTGGGCTGCAGCTTGTAGCCGCAAAGGGCAAGGTAGCCCATTACAAAGTGCAATGCAACCAGCTTGGGATTGACACCACTTGTCAGCTGGCTTAGGCTTTTGAGAGTGGCAACAAACACCTGTGGGTTGGGTTGGGCTTCCGTTTCCATTACGGCAAGCGTTTCCAATATGCTGCAGCCTGCGTAAAAGGCTACCAAATCCTCCCTTAGGCTGTAAAAGCTTTCGATTTGCTCGCAGGTTGCAAGGGTGTATCTGTCACGGGTGGCAACCAACTGAAAATTGCCAAAGCAAAAAGGCTCGCCTGCAAACTTAAGCTTGGCAGTAGCCTTTTTGATTCCCCGTGCGTGCACGGTCAGTTTGCCCAAATCTACCGAGTAAATTTGCAGCAGTTTGTCGTTTTCCTTGTAGTCAGTTGCCTTCAAGGTGATTGCTTGTGTCGTCAGATCCATTTGTTTGTTGCAGCCTTTTGTAAAGCGAGTAGTATGCGGGATTGCCCGTTTGCTTAAACAGCTTCCACAAGGTATCCTTCATGTGCCACCTCCCAGATTGTTGCTAAATCTAAGATGTGCAATTTGCCAAATTTGATACTTACTTTGTAAAGTAACCCAGCTCGGTCATTACGTACTTGTTGTTGCGCCAGTCTTCCTTTACCTTTACCCACAGCTCCAGATAGACACGTTGCTCCAACAGCTTTTGTATGGATTGGCGTGCAGCCGTACCGATGGACTTGATCATTTCGCCACGCTTGCCCAGTATGATGGGCTTGTGGCTTTGCTTTTCGATGATGACGTTGGCGTCAATTTCCCAACGGGCGTCAGCCTCGTTCCATTGCATTTTGTTAAGCTCGATGCCTACGCCGTGAGGGATTTCCTCATCCAAGGCAAGCAGTATCTTTTCTCGGATGATTTCTTGCACGAGATACCGTTGCGATTTGTCGGTGACGTCGTCCTCTTCAAAAAACATTTCGGTTCCTGTAAGGTACTTTTTGAGGGCGTCCTTTAGGTCTTGCACGCACTTGTTTTTGTGTGCAGATACGCAAAATACCTCGCTGATGCATGCGTAATTGTTAAGCTTTGCAAGGTGAGGAATAAGCTTTTCGGGCTGAGTGATGTCTGTTTTGGTTACTGCCACCACCATTGGCAAGCCCTTTTTGCCGTACATTTCTACCTGTTGAAGTTCCTTGTCGTCGATGCCGTCGTGGCCGTCGATGGCAAGCAGGATTGCATCCACGTCGGTTACTGCGCTGTCGATGTTTTTAAGCATGTAGTCGCCAAGCGCATTTTTACTTTTCAAAAATCCCGGCGTATCCACAAACACCATTTGAGTGTCGTCATCCGTCCAGATGCCCAGTATGTTGTCACGGGTGGTTTGTGGCTTGGGGGATACTATTGCCACCTTTTGCTTGATTAGCGCATTAAGCAGCGAGCTTTTGCCGGCGTTTGCCAAGCCTACTATTGCAATAAAACCTGTCTTTTTCATTAGCTGCGTTGTACTCCAAAGTTGTCTAAGATTTCGTGTTGTAGTGCCATCATTTGCTTTTCGTCGGCATCCGTTTCGTGGTCGAAGCCCAACAAATGCAGCAAGCCGTGCAATGCCAAAAAGCAAATTTCTCGCTTAAAGCTGTGGCCGTACTCCTTGGCTTGCCTTTTTGCAACCGAGGTGCAAATTACCACGTCGCCCAGCATGCATGCGTTGTTTTGTGGGTTGATTAACCCGCAAAAATCGCTGCTTGTAAGCACTGCCCTTGTGGGATTGGCTACGGTGGGGAAGCTAAGCACGTCGGTGGGCCTGTCTACGTTGCGTGTTTGCTTGTTGATTTGATGTATTTGGTCGGCATCCACAAAGGTGACGTTGACCTCAAAGCTGACGTCCGTTTGTCCAAGGGCTGTAAGCGCAGCCTTGTACAAATTGACAATTTTACTTGGCATAAAGCAAGGTGCTTTGACAAAATTGACAAATATCCTCATTGCTTGTTGTCCTCCAGCTTGATTTCGGGATACTTGACACGCTTGTGCTTGATACCAATAAAGGTTGTGATGATTGTGCTTTTGATTACGTCAATTTCCTGCATGGTAAGTGGGCAATCGCTAAATTGGTTGAAGCGCATACGCTCGTCGACGATGTTGTCGACAATGGACTCGGCCCTTGTTTTGTCGTTGGAGGCACGAAGTGCTGCCTCGCATGCGTCGCAAATCATAAGTATTGCCGTCAGCTTGCTTGTTGGCTTGGGGCCGGCATAGCTGTATTCGTCGTAGGCAAGCTTACCGTCGGTGTACTTTTGCGCCTTGAAGTAGAAGTACTTGATGGGCATTGTGCCGTGGTGCTCGACGATGGCACGTTGTATTTCGACAGGCAAACGGTGCTGCTTTGCAAGCGATATGCCGTAGGTTGTGTGCGACTTGATGATGGACACGCTGGTTTCGGGCGTGATTTGGTCGTGAAGGTTGACGCCGTCAAGCTGGTTTTCGGCAAAGTACTGTGGATTTTTCATCTTGCCGATGTCGTGGTAGTAGGCAATGGCACGGGCAAGGAAGGGGTTTTCGCCGATGGCCGATGCGCACGCCTCTACGTAGTTGGCAACCGTCAGGCTGTGGTTGAAGGTGCCGGGAGCAATTTCGTACATTTTGCGCATAAGTGCCGTGTTGGTGTTGGCAATTTCGGAATATCTAAAGGGCGATACCACGTTGAAAAGTCGCTCAAACACGGGCAGCAGCACAAACATTGTCATGGTTGTAACTACACCACCTACAAACGCCCATACAAGCGGCATGTAGATTTTGTCCCAGCCTTGCGTTGCGTTGATCATCAAAAAGACCAGCAATCTGCAAATTGCAGATATCAAGCCCAGCACAAAGCCGATGGAAATGTAGGAAAAGCGTGACGAATATCTGCCTTGTACGCAAGACGAGCATACTGCCGTTGCTATGCCTGCAAACAACACGTAAAAGCTTGTTTCGTCCAGCAGGATTTGTCCCGACTGAAAGTTGACGTGCTGCAGGTAGTACAATATGATTACCAAAAAGTTGCCAATAAAGCTGCTTTTGCCCGACACAAGTAGCGAAAGCACAAGTGTGCACAGCGCCAAAGGAGCAATTTCGACCTGCCCGACGACTACGTCACATACGTAAATAAGCACGTAGCTTACAAGCATGGTTGCGCAAAGAGTGGCAATTTTGCGCGTGCTGGTTGCAATTGCCTTGTCCGAGTAGTACACAAACACTGCAATGGATACAATCAGCAGCAAAACAGAACCCACCATTACTATGGTGTTGATAAGGTTTATTTTGCTTAGGTTAGACAACAAAATTATGGCGCAAAACACCAAAAAGGTTAGAAAAAACACCCAAATGTTTTTGTAACCGTTGTCTTGTTTTTTTGCTTTACTTGTCATTGTTTTTTTCCTCTGCGGTTTGATATGCCTTGACAATCAGCTGTACCAATGGGTGACGTACAACGTCCCTTTCGGTAAAGCGTGTGATACAAATGTCAGGCACGTCTTTTAATATTTTTGTGGCGTGTCTAAGCCCACTTGCCTTGCCCTGTGGCAAGTCAATTTGGGTAAGGTCGCCATTGATTACCATTTTGCTGTTTTCGCCCAGTCTGGTCAAAAACATTTTGATTTGCTCGCTGGTGGTGTTTTGCGCTTCGTCAAGTATGACAAAGGCGTTGTTTAGCGTGCGACCACGCATGTATGCCAACGGAGCAATTTCGATTACGCCCTTTTCCATCATTTTGGAGTAGGTTTCCATGCCAAGCATTTCCTGCAGGGCGTCGTAAAGGGGGCGTAGGTAGGGGTTGACCTTTTCCTGCAGGTCGCCCGGCAAAAAGCCAAGCTTTTCGCCTGCCTCCACTGCAGGTCTTGTCAAGATGATTTTGTCTACCTTTTTTGCCTTTAGGTGATTGACTGCAAGTGCCACGGCAAGATAGGTTTTGCCCGTGCCTGCAGGACCAATGCCAAAGGTGATTGTGTTTTTGTTGATGCCGTCAACGTACTTTTTTTGCCCTACCGTTTTGCTTTTGATGGGCTTACCTCGATGGGTGATGGCAACGTTGTCCGCCAAAAACTTGTCAACCTCATCCAGCTTGTCCTCCTTGGCGCAATCGCAAAGGTAGTTGACACGCCCTACGTCCAGCTCCTCACCCTTGTAAATGAGGTCGGCAAGCTTGTCGATTACGGCTTGTGCCAAATCGACCTGCTTTTGTTCGCCCTGCAAAAGGGTTTGCCCCTCGGCAATTACCGTCTTGACGTCAAAGGCTTGACAAATAATTTTGATGTTTTCGTCGTATGCGCCAAAAATTTTGATTAGCACGTCTACGCTGTCGACGCTTAGCTTTTTGGTGACTGTCGTAATTTTGTCCTCCGTGGATGTCAGTTTGTGGTTGACGCAATGTCAATGCTGCCTGTAACCGTGGCAGTGACGGCATTGGGTTGGACGTCGTATTGCACGGACGTCACAACAAAGGTTGCTTTGCTTGTTGCCAGCTCAAGCGCTTGCTGCCTAAGCTGATGCTCTACTTGGGCAAGCTGCACCTCTACCTGCATAGGCCTTTGCTCGCAAAACACCTGCTTAGTAAGCACTACACCACCCAAGCAAACCGATTGCTGGCCTACCAGCCTAAACTGCTCAAATGGGATGGGCTTTTGGCTGACGTAGCTGCCCAACGTGATGGTTGTGCGCTCAAAAAATTGGTCGGTATCCACCAAAACGCTTTGCGTTGGACAAAAGTCGACGGTTGCCGATTGCTGCACCGTGGCATACACCTGTGCAATGGCACAAAGGCTGTCAAAGGTGCCGTCGTTGTAGTGACGCTTGCCCTCTACCAGCACCTGTCCCTTTGTGACGTAATCGCCCACCTTGACAAGCGGCGTGCCCTGAAGCACCACCATGCGCTGCACAACACCGTCACACGAGGCAACGACGTCGCACGGCTTGGTCAAATCCACAATGGGCGAATCGGGCACCAAATCTATCAGTTTGACGTACAAGGTGCTTCCACTTTGACGCACCAATGCGTAAGCAACGCCAAGGCTACCGGCAAGATTGCTTTGCAATGCCTTGCAATCAACACTCTTTTGCAAGGTGCCGATTTTGACGCCCTGTTGGCTTAGTGCCTCCAGCACCTGACTTTTGGGCAGGGATGAATCTACGCTTATGCGTAGGCAAAATGCTGACGACATCCACAGGGTGGGGATTACAAGGCAAATTGCGACAAAAATTGCCAAATGTCTTTGACACCTTTGCCACAGACGATACCATCCCAGTTTAGTAACGTATATATTATTGTAACATTTTTTGTGTAGTAATGCAACAACCTTTTTGCAAAATGCCGTATAAATAACCAATTCGCAGCCAAATTTTGACCTTTTTGTGGCTTTTAGCACGGGAATTTGCTCTTTTTGAAGGGTGTTTAGTAGCTTTTCGAAGTTGAGTCCGTCAAAGGTGATTTTGCAAATACTTTTCATTTTTGCACCTCGACGGCATCTATTTGACCTGTAACAACAGCCACCTTGTTGCCAAAGCAGCCTAAAACAAGGCTACTTCCGACAACGGCAAGCCTGCCGTCTGACACGGCAAAAACTACGCTTTGTGGGCAGTACTTTACAAGCCCCTGCTGCCCCTCAACCACAACCGTTTTGCCTCCGTAGACGCAATACTTGTAGGAGTTGAGCAGGGTGGAAACTTCCAGATTACATATGTTGGCGTGTTCGTGTACAAAGGATTTCATACCATTAGTTTATGCTGTCAAACCCTTTGTAAAACACAAATTGACTAATTAGTTTGCACTACCGTTGTTGGGTAGCCTTGCGCAATGACGGCTTGTGCCAATGCTTGGGCATCAACGCCTTGCTGTGCCACCACCGTGACTGTTTTGTCATCAAGGCTTGCCTTGGCAGACAGCACGCCCGCTTGTTGGTTGAGTGTGGACTCGACTCTGCCCGTGCAATGTGGACACATCATAGATGGCACGCTTAGTACGATTGTGCAATTTACATTGGTTGTCATGGTTGAATCTCCTTTGAATATAGTTTTTTTGAAAAGCTTAAGTCGCAATGCGTTGGACACGACAAACAGGCTGGACAAGCTCATGCAAAGTGCGCCAATCATGGGGTTAAGCTGGATTTTTAGTGGGGTAAAGTACAATGCGCCCGATGCAAGTGGAATTGCCAATGCATTGTAAAAAAACGCCCAAAACAGGTTTTGCTTGATGTTTTTTATGGTTGCTTTGCCCAGTCTGATGGCGTCTGCCATGGCAGAAACGTCCTGACCGACCAGCACTACGTCAGCGCTGTCTACGGCAATATCCGTGCCGTTGGACACGGCAACACCAACGTGTGCCTGACAAAGCGCAGGTGCGTCGTTGATGCCGTCGCCTACCATTGCAACAACCTTGCCGTTGCTTTGCAAGCCTTGTACCACCTGTTGCTTGTCCTGTGGCAAAAGCTGGCTGTAAACGCTACTTATGCCCAGCTGAGATGCAACCCAGTTGGCTGTAAGCGTGTTGTCGCCCGTAAGCATTGCAGAGTCTACCCCAAGCTGCGACAGCTGACCAACAACCTGCTTGCTGCACTCTACCAGCGTGTCTGCTACGGCAAGTGCGCCTACAAAGGTGTTGCTTTGGGCAACCAGCAACACGGTTTTTCCTTGTTGCGAAAGTTGATTTAGCATTGATTGGTAACAATCAGGGTGCACCCCTGCCATTTGCATCAGCTTGTCGTTGCCTACCCAGTAGCACTTGCCTGCAATTGTGCCTTGCACGCCCTTGCCTACGTGGTTGACAAAGCTGTCTACTGCAAGCAGCTGCAGACCTTGTTGTTGCGCTTCATCCAGCACTGCCTTGCCAAGTGGATGGTTGCTTTGCGCCTCGATGGATGCCACCACCTGCAAAAGCTGTGTGTTGCTGCTTGTTGGGCTTACTACGTCCACGACGTGTGGTACGCCCTTGGTCAAGGTGCCGGTTTTGTCAAACACTACGGTATCTACGTTGCTTAGGTGCTGCAATGCATCGCCTGTTTTTATTAGTATGCCCAGCTCTGCGCCCTTGCCTGTGCCCACCATCACGGCGACGGGTGTTGCAAGCCCCAATGCGCACGGGCAGGAAATTACAAGCACGCTGATTGCCGAGTTTAGTGCAAAGTCAAAGCCCTTGTTTAGGCACATCCACAGCACAAACACAGCAACTGCCAGTGCCATTACCGCCGTGGCAAACCAGCCTGCAACCTTGTCGGCAAGACGAGCAATGGGTGGCGTGGTGGCGTTGGCGTCCTCTACAAGCTTGACTATCTTTGCAAGCATGCTTTGCTCGCCAAGATTGGTGGCACGCACCTTTACGTAGCCGTTGGAAAGGATGGTGCCTCCCACTATGCTGTCGCCTACAAGCTTTTCTACCGGCATGCTTTCGCCCGTTACGGCACTTTCGTCCACAAAGCCGCTGCCCCAAACAATTTGCCCGTCGCAAGGGAGGCTTTCGCCTGCCTTTACAACAACCAAATCGCCTTGCACAAGCTGCGAGGCTTCTACCAAGGTCTCGGTGCCGTCGGCAAGCACCACCGTTGCAACGGAGGGAGCCAGCCTTTTAAGCTTGTCCAGCGCCTGCGTTGTGCGACGCTTGGATTTGCTTTCAAAGTATTTGCCAAGGCTTACAAGCGAAACAACCATTGCTGCCGACTCGTAGTACAGGTTGTGAGCAAGGCTTTGCGCCCTTTCGGCATTGCCATCCTTTAGTGCAAGCCCCACCAGCACGGTGGTTGCAACAGCGTAGGCAAAGGAAGCCGTTGAGCCTACGGCAACCAGGGTGTCCATGTTGGGAGCAAGCTTAAACAGCTTTTTGAAGCCGTTGACAAAGTAGTTGGCGTTTAGTATCAAAACGGGCAAGCAAAGGACAGCCTGCACCAATGCAAGCACAAGTGTGTTGCCTGCACCCGTCAAAAAGCTTGGCAACGGCAGCTTTAGCATATGCCCCATTGCTACGTAGGATATGGTGGCTGACAAGCACAGCGAGGCGACAAGCCTTGCAAGTGGCTTGTTTCTGCGTTTAGTTGGGTTGGTGTTGGCTGATGGCTGCGCCACTCCGTAGCCTGCGCCCTTTACGGCAAGCACAATTTTACTTTCGTCCAATTTTGTTTGGTCGTAGGTTACGTCCAAGGTGTTGGTAAGCAAATTGACGGTGGCAGATTGTACGCCCTCCAGCCTTTGCACGGCGTTTTGCACGTGCGAGCTGCATGCCGAGCAGGTCATGCCTGTAACAACAAATCTTTGATGCATGATTTCTCCTTTACAAAGTTGCAATTTGCTAAATTATACCCCACTTTGGGAGGTTTGTCAACGTCGTTACAAAATGTATTTTGTAAAAACATGTTGACGAGAGGTGCTTTTGGGGTGTATAATGTACAAAAGCACAAAGGAGATTTGCCATGCAAGACCTTGTTTACCCTGCAATTTTTCAATTTGACAAAGAGGACGACAGCTACTTTGTTTACTTTCCCGATTGGACGGGCGTAACCGAGGGCGACACCCTTGAAGAGGCGTTTCATATGGCATGCGATTGCCTGCTGTGCATGGTGGATGGCGAAAAAGCTTTTCCCACTCCAACCCCCTACGAAGAGGTTGTAAAGAAGCACCCCAACGACGTTGTTTTGCTTGTAAAACCCGTACAATGGGTACACCCCAACCTGCGAAAAGACGCTTGCATGCAGCCTGCTGACATCACAGCTTGCGCCGTAGATTGCCCCTGCCCAAAAGCCTCCTGCAAAAACCACGGCAACTGCGCCAGTTGCGTTGTAAAGCACAAGCAAACCGACAGCCTGCCCTACTGCCTTTTCCCTGCAGAAAACGGCGACAAAAGTAACCTACACTACTACCAAAAGCTGAAACAACGCTTTGAAAAGTAATTACCACAATGTAGCATGAAAAGATTTTTTACAAGCTTTTTTACAATTTTGCTTGCAATGGTGATGCTGCTGTCCCTTACGGCATGCTTTCCGTTGCTTGACTTTGACATTTCGCAATACCTATCCTATCAGGTAGACAACTCGTACTTTGAGCCCATTACGTACACACCGCAAACCTACACGGACACCTCCAACGGCACACCAACCTACAATTACGTGTTTGAAATTTCCTCGTCCTGCGTGGTTGACCTGTACCAATACACGGCTGATGTAAAAATTTACTCACAGTCACTCAATTTGTTAGACAGGCAAGTCATCAACAAAACACAGGACGTTGCCGCCAACCAAAGCTTTTGCTTTGTTGTGCCCGTTACAAGCTCGATACAATCCTCGACAGGGCACGTAGAGGTCACCTTTACGGGCAGGTCGCACAGCAATCCCCTGCTTGCAGGCTCAAAGGCGCAAGTAAAGGTAACCTTTGTGTACAACAACGGCAATGCCAACAGCGTTGTTACACTAAACAGCGGCGACAGGGTGACGCAACCGACCAATCCCACCAAGCCCAACCACTACTTTGTAGGATGGTACACCAATCCAAGCTTTACAAGCCAGTACGACTTTGCTACCCCCGTCACCCGAAACATTACGCTTTACGCTAAGTACCAGCTGGACAGCCTGTCGCTGGGTGAGCAAATTTACAACGACACACTTAAGGGCGTTGTAACCATCTACAACAAGTGCTACAACACGCTGCTTGGCTTTGAAACAACGTCCGTCACCTCGCAGGGCTCGGGATTTTGCTTTGAAGCAAGCAACGGCTACTACTACCTGCTTACCAACTGCCACGTTGCCTACAGGGATACCGGCTACGCCAAGCAATCCTTTACTATTGTAGACTACCTTGGCAACCAATATCAAGGCTACATGTACTCAAGCCCATCCAGCAAGGTGGATGCCATTGCATCCTCGTACGACCTTGCCTGCCTGTACTTTAAGTCAACGGATACCCCCGTAAAGGCTTTGCCTATGGCTCAAGCCAACCCAAGCCTTGGCATCAACGTCGTTTCGATAGGCACGCCACAGGGCAACTCCAACACCGTTACCTACGGCAAAATTTCCGACTACGGCACAGTGACGCTTGCCGACACGTCGGCAGCACTTAGCGACGTAAGATTCAACGTAATTTTCCACAATGCCGACATCGACAATGGCTCCAGCGGCGGTCCGTTGTTTAACACCAATTTGGAGGTGGTGGGCGTCAATTACGCAGGGGCGGAAAACTCCACGATGGGCTACGCAATACCCATAAAAAGGGTGCGCGAATTTTTGAACAAGTACGTTTACACACAAAACACAAAGGCTAACGAAATTTCGTTAGCCTTTTTTTGTTGCAATTATTTGTTGTTTTGTGGCAAAATCCTTGCCAAAAATTGACCTGTGTAGCTGGTTGGGTGAGATGCAACCTCCTCGGGAGTACCGCAAGTAACCACCGTGCCACCCTTGTCGCCACCTTCGGGACCAAGGTCGATTACGTAGTCGGCAACCTTGATTACGTCAAGGTTGTGCTCGATAACCACCACCGTGTTGCCGCTTGCAACAAGGCGTTGAAGCATTTGCACAAGCCTGTTGACGTCATCGCTGTGAAGCCCCGTTGTAGGCTCGTCCAAGATGTAGATTGTCTTGCCCGTGCTGCGCTTAGATAGCTCGGTTGCAAGCTTGACACGTTGCGCCTCGCCACCCGAAAGGGTTGTTGCCGATTGGCCAAGCTTGACGTAGCCCAAGCCGACGTCGTACAGCGTTTGAATTTTGTTTTTAATGCTGGGTAGGTTTTGGAAGAAGTCCAACGCCTCCTCTATCGTCATATCCAACACGTCGGAAATGCTTTTACCCTTGTACTTGACAGCCAACGTTTCCCTGTTGTAGCGTTTGCCATGACAAACCTCGCAAGGGACGTAGACGTCGGGCAAAAAGTTCATTGCAATACGCAAAATGCCGTCGCCCTGGCAGTTTTCGCATCGTCCACCCTTGACGTTGAAGGAAAATCTGCCCGATTTGTAGCCACGCTCCTTGGCGTCGGGAGTGGAGGCAAACAAATCTCTTATTTGCGTAAACACACCCGTGTAGGTTGCAGGATTGCTGCGTGGGGTGCGTCCAATTGCGCTTTGGTCAATGTCTATTACCTTGTCCAGGTGCTCCAAGCCGACAATTTCGTCTGCCATTACCTGTTGTGGCTTGGCATTGTTTAGCTTGTGGGAAAGTATCGGCAAAATTACTTCGTTTACAAGGCTGCTTTTGCCACTTCCCGATACACCCGTAACTGCGCAAAACGTGCCCAAAGGGATGGTTACGTCAATGCCTTTTAGGTTGTTTTTGGTGGCGTTTTTGACGGTGAGATAGCTGCCGTTGCCTTGTCTGCGTGTTGCTGGCACGGGGATAAATTTTTCGCCCGACAAATACTTGCCTGTGATGGAGCTGGGGCAATCAATTATGTCCTGCACACTGCCTTGCGCCACTACCTCGCCACCGTGGATACCTGCGCCCGGGCCAATGTCTACAACGTGGTCTGCTGCACGCATTGTATCCTCGTCGTGCTCGACGACAATCAACGTGTTGCCCAAGTCACGAAGCTTGGTAAGCGTTGCAATAAGCTTGGCGTTGTCACGTTGGTGCAGGCCAATGCTGGGCTCGTCCAAAATGTACAGCACGCCCGTAAGCCCACTGCCAATTTGCGTTGCAAGGCGTATACGTTGCGCCTCGCCACCCGAAAGTGTGCCCGATGCACGATTTAGCGTCAGGTAATTTAGACCTACGTCCAACAAAAATTGCAATCTTGCCTTAATCTCCTTGATGACCAGCCTTGCAATTTGCGCCTTGGTGTCGTCCAGCTGCAAATTGTCAAAAAAGCGCATTGCTTCGGTGATGGACAAATCGCAAAGCTCCATTATGTTTAGTCCACCCACCTTGACGGCAAGCGACTCCCTTTTGAGGCGACGTCCTTTGCACGTTTGGCAGGGGTGGTCGGTCATAAACTTTTCGTATTCGTGGCGTGTCCAATCGCTTGTACACTCTCGGTAGCGCCTTGTCATCATAGGGATGATGCCTTCCCAAGTGGTTTTGTAGGGCACCCCGTTGTTGTGGTAGACGACAATTTCCTCGCCACCGTTGCCCTGCATAACTAAGTTGTAGTGCTTTTTGCTTAGCGTGTTGACGGGGGCATTGCAATCCAGGCCATACTTTTGCGAAAGTGCGTAAAAGTAGCGATTCATCCAGCCCTCGGCGCCAAGGTTGAAGCCCAGCAGGCGTATTGCACCACCATACAGGCTTTTTGTAGCATCAGGCAATATCAGTTGCTCGTCAAACTCCTTTTTGAAGCCCAAGCCCGTGCACTCGGGGCATGCGCCAAATGGAGAGTTGAAGGAGAAGCTGCGTGGCTCCATTTCCTCCAAGGCAAAGCCACAATCGGGGCATGAGTAGCGAGAGGAAAACAACGTTTCGTTGCCATCGCACACCACCGTCACAAGCCCATCTGCAAGCTTAAGTGCAGTTTCGACGCTGTCGGTAAGACGTTGGTTGATGCCATCCTTGACAACAAGTCGGTCAATCACTACGCTGACGTTGTGCTTTTTGTTTTTGTCAAGTGCAATTTGCTCGTCAAGGGTGTAGGTTGCGCCGTCTACGTTGACACGCACAAAGCCGCTTTTTTTGTATTGGTCAAACAGCTTTTGAAACTCGCCCTTTCTGCCACGCACAACGGGGGCTTGCACCACAATTTTGCTGCCTTGGGGCCAGCTTAGCACCTGTTGGACAATTTGGTCAACCGTTACACGAGCAATTTCGACGTTGCAGTTGGGGCAATATGCCGTGCCAATCCTTGCATACAGCAGGCGTAGGTAGTCGTAAATTTCCGTTACGGTGCCCACCGTGGAGCGTGGATTACTGCTTGTCGTCTTTTGGTCGATGGAAATTGCAGGCGACAAGCCCTCGATGGACTCGACGTCAGGCTTGCTCATTTGTCCCAAAAATTGCCTTGCGTATGCCGACAAACTCTCCACGTAGCGACGTTGACCTTCGGCAAAGATGGTGTCAAATGCAAGGCTGCTTTTGCCACTGCCCGAAAGTCCCGTCAAAACAACCAGCTTTTCTCGAGGGATGGTAACGTTGATTCCCTTAAGGTTGTTTTCATTGGCGTTTTTGATTACAATATCTTTCATAGTTTACCTGATTTTTGTTTTTGCTTGTTAAGCTTATCCAGCTTTTTGGTTAGACTGGCAACCTGCTCTCGCAGCTTGATTGCTTGCTCAAAGTCCAGTTGGCTGGCAGCCGTCTTCATTTTTGAGGTAAGCAAGGATATTTCCTTGATTAAATCCTTTGGAGTAAGCTCGATTGATTGTTTTTTGGTTATTTCCAGTGTGTTTTCTACCTGATGCTCGATGGTTTTTGGCGTTATGCCGTGCTGCAGGTTGTAATTGTGCTGAATGCTGCGACGACGCTCGGTTTCGTCGATGGCACGGCGCATGCTGTCGGTGATGACGTCGGCATACATAATTACCCTACCCTCGGCATTGCGGGCTGCACGACCAATTGTTTGTATCAGGCTGGTTTCGCTACGCAAAAAGCCCTCCTTGTCGGCATCAAGTATGGCTACCAGCTGCACTTGGGGCAAATCCAAGCCCTCACG
>JAFVXX010000135.1 GCA_017500905.1 Clostridia bacterium | reverse complement strand
TTTTGGCACGTAATCGGCACCGTACTTAGAGGCAATCAGGTTGCGTGCAGCATATATGGCTTGATCGGATACACGTACCGAGTCGGTACGGATGTAGGTTACCAATGCAACGTGGCCAATGCCCTCGATGTTGAAGCCTTCGTAAAGCTGTTGAGCAACTTTCATTACGTCACTACTGCTTAGCCCCAACTTACTGATGGCGTCCTGTTGCATTGTACTTGTTGTAAACGGTGGCTGTGGCTTGGATTGCGTTGTGGATTTTTTAACCTTTGAAACAATCCAATCGGCATCAGTAACTGCGCCCACTACTTCATCGCATTGCTGCTTGTTTTCTACCTTAAACTTTTTGCCATCCTTTTCGGTCAAATTGGCTTTGAAATCGGGTGGACACTTACTTTTGTGCAGGTTTGCCGAAATTGTCCAGTACTCCTCTGCCACAAAGTTTCTAATTTCTCGCTCTCTGTCAACCAAGATACGCAGCGCAGCCGATTGGACACGTCCTGCAGACAGCTTGCCTTGTATTTTGCGACATAGCACAGGCGACAGTGTGTAGCCCACAAGTCTATCCAAAACACGTCGTGCTTGTTGTGCATCAACAAGGTGCATATCTACGTACGATGGTTGCTTGATTGCTTCGTTTACAGCTTTTTTAGAAATTTCGTTAAACATAATACGGTTTTTAGCCTTGGGATCAAGTCCCAACGCTTGCTGCAAATGCCACGAAATTGCTTCTCCCTCTCGGTCCGGGTCGGTTGCCAAAAACACTTGTTCGGCCTTTGTAACCTTTTCTTTTAGACGGGCAATAGTCTCTTTTTGCTCTTTGGTACGGATACGGTAGACGGGTTGATAGTTGTTTGACAAATCAACACCCATTTCCTTTTCCGGCAAATCTCTTATGTGTCCCTTGGACGCATCAACTACGTAGTCTGCACCAAGATACTTTGCAATAGTTTTAGCTTTTGCAGGAGATTCGACAATAACTAACTTCATTACTTCCTCCAAAGCTGATAAAAGTTACCAGCCAATTTTTCAACAATGCCACACAACTGCAGATTGGCAAGCAGCACGTTTAGCTGCGCACAATCTATTTGCGTTTGCTGTGCTATATCATTGAAATGCAATTTTTTTGATTCCAATAAGTTTACTATCATTTGCTCGTTTATGTCAAGTTGTATAGACGATTTTTCTTGAACAAAAACTTTTCCGTAGGTATTAAGCACGTCGTCAGGGGACGTAACCATTGCCCCTTGCATAGATGCAATCAGCTTGTTGCTACCCAAATATGCGTAATCGTAGATTTCGCCGGGCACAACAAATACATCTTTGCCTTGCTCCAACGCAAACTCTACAGTCGAAAAGGTACCACTCTTAAGGGGTGCAGCACAAACCAACACACCGTTAGACAATGCAGACACTATTCTGTTCCGTTGTGGAAAGTGATACGCAAGGCTGCTTGCCTGTGGTGGATATTCCGACACCAAAAGTCCATCTTTTTGTACAATTTTGTCGGCAAGCCAGGTGTGCTGGGAAGGATAGATTTTGTTTAAGCCACCACCCAAGACAGCAATTGTTTTGCCTTGCGCCGACAAGGTTGTTTCGTGTGCAATTGCGTCAACACCATATGCCAACCCCGACACGATACAAAAATAATGCGCCAATGCGTAGGTAAAGTTTTCGGTGACACGCTTGCCATATGCAGATATTTTACGTGTGCCCACTACTGCCAATGACGGCTGACAAAGCAAACTAACGTTGCCCTTACAAAACAATGTCAATGGTGGATCGTAAATGTCCTTTAGCTTTTGTGGATAAGCCTCCGAGTAGTAGGTTACGCAACGTATCCCACCATCGGTTGCTTGCTCAACAGCAAGGTCTACACCCAATTTTGCTTGTTTTTTAAGCAGCGTGTATTGCTTGTCGTCAACAATTTGCAAAATTTCATCCTTGTACTCCGTCAAATTGCTTTCAAGCTTGTTTGAATCAACCAAAATTGCTTCAAGCA
>JAFVXX010000012.1 GCA_017500905.1 Clostridia bacterium | reverse complement strand
TATTTCGCAAATTTCATGGCATATTTGACTGTCATCAGATTGTATATAGTAAACCGTTATCACCGTACTACTTTGCGAAACATTTGCTAGCGTTTCTTCAAAAAGTTGCCTGTTGACTAGCTCTCCATCTAAACGAAACTCCTGTGAGTTTTCTGCAAAGTGTAGTACATACCAAAGATGAGTATAAGAAAAGCCACTCCATTTCTTTTGGTAACTATCTAAATGATATTCTCCTAGCGTCAACGTATCATAGTATAAATCAGCATTTTTACGCAATCCTTTTATACTCTCATTGCACATCCATACGCCAAAAACAGTAAATGTCAAATATACTACAGCAATAAGGATTATTTCCCAAGTTTGCAGGTTGCTTTTTTTGTTTGTTTTCATGTTTCCCCATCAAAAGACTTATTATTTACATTATATCACACAAAACGCCGTTTGTAAATACAAAAAAACAGCACTCGAAACCGAGTGCTGTAATTTGTGATATAAGTCCAAATAGACAATTATCTCTTGCTGAATTGAGGAGCCTTACGAGCCTTCTTCAAGCCATACTTCTTACGTTCCTTCATACGTGGGTCACGTGTTAGGAAGCCTTCCTTCTTCAAAACTGCCTTGTCTTCGCCTGCAACTACCAATGCACGAGCAATGCCGTGACGGATAGCACCGGCTTGACCTGTGTAACCACCACCGTTTACGTTTACTACTACGTCGTACTTTTCGAGTGTAGCTGTTGCATTTAGTGGTTGACGAACAATGTACTTTAGTGTATCCAAGCCAAAGTATTCGTCGATTGTGCGCTTGTTGATTGTGATTGTACCGTTTCCGTTTGGAACAAGTCTAACACGAGCAATTGACTTCTTTCTTCTGCCTGTGCCCCAAAATTGTACCTTTTTCTTTGTAGCCATTTGTCAATTCCTCCTTACTTTACAAGTTGCAACTCAACAGGTTGTTGAGCTTCGTGCTTGTGTTCGTTGCCCTTGTATACACGAAGTTTGGTAAGCATCTTTCTGCCAAGGCTGTTTTTAGGAAGCATACCCTTTACAGCACGCATAACAGCAAAATCGCTTCTTTCCTTCATAAGTTTGCCATATTTGATTTCCTTCAATCCACCTGGCTTACCAGAGTGACGACGGAAAAGCTTTTGATCATACTTTTTACCTGTCAAAACTACCTTGTCGCAGTTGAGTACGATTACGAAATCGCCTGTGTCAACGTGTGGTGTAAACGTAGCCTTGTTTTTGCCACGTAGGATTGCAGCAACTTAGCTTGCAAGTCTACCCAGAGGCATTCCCGTTGCATCTACAACGTACCATTGTCTTTCAACGGCTTCTTTTTTAGCCATAAAAGTCTTCATTTTTGTTTTCTCCTTGATATTTAAGTTGGGGGTGCTGTTCACGGTTGAATAATTACTGCCAGTGGAATGCAGTTTAGGCAGTGCAGAGCTTAAGATACACTACCGAATTACTCACAGCCTTTCTATTATATTTATTTAGCCCTTTGCTGTCAAGCAATTTTAAGCAACAAAGGTGCATTTTTTTGCAAAAAGTGGCTGAAATTAGCTTTTTTTACTTTAGTAAAGCACTTCTACCAGCGTCAATCCCTTGCTTGCAAGCGTTTTTATGCCTGTTTTGCGTTTGCCGCTGTCAAGCATTGCTTGCACGTCGCTTAGGCTGATTTTGCCGTAGCCTACTGCGACAAGCGTGCCTGCAATGATACGCACCATGTTGTACAAAAAGGCATTGCCATTGACAACCACGTCAATGTTGCTGCCATCAACTGCTACGTTGATTGCGTGGATTGTACGCACCGTGCCGTTGGTGTTGCTTCCTGCCTTTTGAAAAGCAGCAAAGTCGTGTGTACCCGTGAGCATATCTGCACATTTTTGCATCAAATCGACGTTGGGCATTGTGTACAACTGACAACGGGTGGCATCCAACAACGGCATTCGTGTTGGACTGACGTACAGGCTGTAGCGATAGGTTTTGCTGGTAGCGCCAAATCTTGCGTCAAAGGCATCCTCTACAATCTCGGCATTGGTAACTGCAATGCCGCTTGGGAGTGCCAAATTGACACCCAAGCACAGCTTGAAGGGGTTGACCCTTTTGTCTGTGTCAAAGTGAGCCACCTGCGCAATGGCATGCACCCCTACGTCTGTGCGGCCTGCACCGTAAATGCGTACCTGCTTGCCTCCCAAAAAGGTGGCCAAGGCACGCTCGACGTGATCCTGAATTGCGTTGCCATTGGGTTGGCTTTGCCAGCCGCAAAAGGCACTGCCATCGTACTGAATTGTAAGCTTAATTCGCATACGTACCCCCACCTTTAGAACAGCAGCCAAGGCAAATTGGCACCAAGCCAAGCGTTGTCTGCAAATGCATACAGGGTAAATATTGCTGCAAAAAACACTACAGTAATTAGGCTGCCTACCAAATCTCGCCAGCCCATCCTCATAACCTTCATTTGAGTGTGCTTTTTGCTGCCCTCGTAGCAACGGCTGTTCATTGCAAAGGCAAGCTCCTCGGCACGGCGTATGCTGGAAATAATCAAAGGAATTAGTATGGGCACAAACGCCTTTGCACGCTTGATTAGCCCACCTGTGTCAAAATCGGCACTTCTTGCCTTTTGCGCACGAATTATACGGTCGGTTTCCTCAATGATGCTGGGGATGAAGCTGAGCGTCAAGCTCATGATTAGCGCTGCAATGTGCACGGGGATGCCAATCCAAGACAAAGGCTTTAGCAATCGCTCGATGGCGTGCGTCAAGTCGACGGGTGTTGTTGTAAGCGTAAGCAGGCTTGCGCCACAAACAAGCAACGTCAAGCGTAGCATCAGCTTGCCTGCGTCAATCAACCCTTGATCGTGGATTTTGAATATCCACCACTCGACAAGCAGCGTGCCCTCCTTGACGAAAAACACGTTTAGCACTGCCGAAAACAGTAGCAAAAACAATATGCCACGAAGTGACTTAAATATGCTTTTTAGTGGAACTTGGGATGCACCGATTGCAATCATCAAAAAGCAGGTAAGCCAAGCAAAGCCCACGTAGCTGTGCACAAAAAACACACCTACCATGTACACTACGCTTAGCAAAATTTTGACACGAGAATCCATCTTGTGCACAAACGAGGTGGCGTTGTAGTACTGACCAAAGGTTACGTCTCTTAGCATACGTCCCCCTCCTTTAGTGCTTGCACGGCCTCAAAAACCTGATCTACCGTGCGCACGTCACCCTTCAACGTGATGCCCCGTCGCTTAAGCTGATTGGTAAATTGTGCCATAAAGGGCACTTCCAAATTCATTTGTTCAATTTCGTCTTCCTTTTCAAACAGCTGTTGAGGTGGCAGGTCGTACAGCACCTTGCCATCCTTAAACACAATGATACGGTTGACGTTTTCGTATACCTCGTTCATGTCGTGCGAAACCATGATTACGGTTATGCCCTGCTCGACGTTTAGCTTTTTGACAAGGGACAAAATTTCCCTTTTGCCCTCGGGGTCAAGGCCTGCCGTTGGCTCGTCCAAAACCAAAACTTTGGGACGCATTGCCAGCACGCCTGCCAAGGCTACACGACGCTTTTCGCCACCCGACAAATCAAATGGCGACTTGTTTTTGCAGCTTTCGTAGTCCATACCAACCAATGTCAAGGCGTTTTTGACACGGGCTTCAACCTCATCCTTGTCTACGCCAAGATTTTTGGGGCCAAAGGCAACGTCTTGCTCGACGGTGTCGGCAAACAGCTGATACTCGGGGTACTGAAACACCATGCCAACCAATCCACGCAGCCTTTTTAGGTCTACCTTTTTGGCGGAAACGTCGATGTCATTGACGTACAGCTGGCCGCTTTGCACCCTGATTAGTGCGTTTAGGTGCTGCAAAAAGGTTGTTTTGCCGCTGCCTGTGTGCCCTACGATGGCAACAAACTCGCCGTCGTTGATGGTGAGGCTGACGCTGTCAACAGCCTTTTTGGCAAAGGGAGTGTTGGGGTTGTACACAAAGGTCAGTTCTTTTGCAACAATTGACATAGTTGACCTCCCAATGCTTTTGCGTCGGTGCAGCTTGCATCCACGCTCCAACCTGCTTGACTTAGCCTTTGAGCCAATTCCACCGTGCGTGGAACACGCAAAAAGGCATCCTCTACAAGCGATTGCTGACTGAATATTTCCATCGGAGTGCCTTGAGCAACAATTTTGCCACGCTTCATGACAATTACGTTGTCGGCATCCAGTACCTCTTCCATAAAGTGAGTAATAAGCACCACCGTCATGCCGTCGGCATTAAGCTTTTTGGCTACGGCAAGCACCTCCTTGCGGCCTTGTGGGTCCAGCATTGCCGTGGATTCGTCCAAAACAAGCACCTGTGGCTTGATAGCAAGCGCACCTGCAATGGCTATGCGTTGCTTTTGTCCACCACTAAGCTTGTGTGGCGAGCGCTTGGCGTATTGGCTCATGTTGACCTGCTCCAACGCCCAAGCAACCCTTTGGACAATTTCGGGCTGAGGGATTGCAAGGTTTTCCGGGCCAAATGCAACGTCCTCCTCGACGATGCTTGCAACCATTTGGTTGTCGGGGTTTTGAAACACCATGCCCACGTTTTTGCGAATTTCAAATATGTTGGATTGCACGGCTGTGGACAGTCCGTTTACAAGCACCTGTCCCTTTTTTGGCTTGTGCAAGCCGTTTAGCATCTTTGCAAGAGTGCTTTTGCCACTGCCGTTGTGACCTACAAGCGCAACAAAGCTTCCCTTTTTTATTTCAAAGGAAACGTCGTCCACGGCGACAAGCGTACCCGTGGTGCCGTCGTCGTTGTAGGTTTTGTATTCGTAGCTGGCGTTTTGTACTTCGATTACGTTCATTTTGCTCCTTGTTGCCAAGCATTGTGTTGGCAAGTAAAAGTATCAACTTTGATTATACCACAATTGTCAAAAAATTCAAATGGTTTGCAGCAAAAAAAACAAACGTTGTTGACAAATTTAGGTGTTACTTTGCAAAAAAATTTTATTTATAAAATAAAATTGACTAAACTTAAGCAAACATTTGACTTTTGGTTGCCGTGGATATATAATTGTTTTTAGTGTTACTCACTTTACTAGTTTTGTGAGTACATCCGATTTATACAACTATATTAGGAGGAACTAACTAATGGCAAAGAAAACTATTGACGGTAATACCGCTGCCTCCCACGTTGCGTATGCGTTTAGCGACGTAGCAGCTATTTACCCAATCACACCAAGCAGTAACATGGCAGAATATGCTGACGAATGGGCTGCTGCCGGCAGAAAAAACTTGTTTGGACAAACTGTACGTATTGCAGAGTTGCAATCCGAAGCAGGCGCAGCAGGCGCTGTTCACGGAAGTTTGGTTGCCGGTGCATTGACAAGCACGTTTACAGCAAGCCAAGGTTTGCTTTTGATGATTCCAAACATGTACAAAATTGCAGGCGAATTGCTACCAAGCGTATTCCACGTTTCTGCACGTGCGCTTGCTGCACACGCTCTTAACATTTTTGGCGATCACCAAGACGTAATGGCATGTCGTCAAACCGGCTTTGCAATGATGGCAAGCGGTAGCGTTCAAGAAGCAATGGACCTTGCTCTTGTATGTCACCTTGCTACGTTGGAAGCAAAGGTACCTTTCCTTCACTTCTTTGACGGATTCCGTACCAGTCACGAAATTTCTAAAATCGACGTAATCGAATACGAAGATATGGCTAAGCTTGTTGACATGAAATATGTTGACGAATTCCGTGCTCGTGCACTAAACCCAGAGCACCCACAATGCCAAGGTACAGCACAAAACGCTGACATCTACTTCCAAAACAGAGAAGCTTGCAATGCTTACTACAACGCTACTCCTGCTATTGTAGAAAAGTACATGGCTAAGGTTGGCGAGTTGACAGGTAGACACTACAACTTGTTTGACTACGTAGGTGCACCGGACGCTGACAGAGTAATTGTTTTGATGGGTAGCGCATCCGACGCTGTAGAAGAAACAATCAACTACCTTGTTGCTCGTGGCGAAAAGGTTGGCGCTGTAAAGGTACGCTTGTATCGTCCATTCAGCGCAGAAAAGCTTGTTGCTGCACTTCCTCAAACAGCTACAAAGATTGCTGTTTTGGACAGAACAAAGGAACCGGGCTCTCTTGGTGAACCACTTTACCTTGACGTTGTTACTGCACTTAAGGAAATGGGCAGAGAAGCAACCGTTGTTGGTGGTAGATACGGTCTTGGTAGCAAAGAGTTTACTCCATCTGCTATCCTTTCCATTTACAAAAACCTTGCTCTTGCACAACCAAAGAACCACTTTACTGTAAACATCCTTGACGACATTACAAACACCAACCTTGTAATTGACGAACGCATCGACGTTGCTCCAGCAGGCACAACAAGATGTAAGTTCTACGGTCTTGGCTCTGACGGTACCGTTGGCGCAAACAAAAACAGCATCAAGATCATCGGCGACCACACTGATTTGTACGCTCAAGGCTACTTTGAGTACGACAGCAAAAAGTCCGGTGGTATCACAATTTCTCACTTGAG
>JAFVXX010000134.1 GCA_017500905.1 Clostridia bacterium | reverse complement strand
CAAAATTGCTAATTTTTTCAACTATTACTCAATGCCTGCAGGCTACAAATTTGACAACAAGCAAATCAAGCTTAATGATTGGTTTAGTAACCTGTTTGAGCTCACCAAGAAAAACAAACCCAATTGCTCTAAGCTTGAGGACGTAGCAAAAAGACTAAACGTTGAGGTGCCAAAAGCCTTTGATGTGAGTCAAAAAACGGCTGTTTCGGCAAAATGTGTGGAAATTCTTGCTAAATTGGGCAAAAATTAGTGTAAAATTTTTTCAATTTGCTTGTCATTGGTTGTTAAGTGTGATATAATTATATCACAATATCTTATCTTACAATGATGAGAGTGGAGGTTGCCTCCACTCTCAACTTAATTTAAGGAGCAAAAACTATGGCTAAAGTTACCGAACAAGTGACGCAATTAGTTACCCCCATAGCCGAAGGCTTTGGGTTGGAGGTAGTGGAAGTAGAGTATGCCAAAAAGTTTGATGGAATGCATCTTACAATTTTCATCGACAAGGAGGGCGGCATCACGATTGACGACTGCGAAAAGCTGCATCGTGCCATCGATGAGCCTCTTGACAGGCTGGACCCAATTGACGTTCAGTACACACTAAACGTTTCGTCGTTGGGCATTGACAGGCCACTAAAGACCGAGCGTGATTACAAGCGAAACCTAAATAAAAAGATTTTGGTCAAGCTGTACAAGGCTGACGAAAACAAAAACAAAAAGTACGAGGGCGTTTTGATTTGCTTTGACGAAACATCCTTTACTATTGAAACTGCCAAAAAGCAACAAATTACTTTTGAAAAGAAAAACACGGCACACGTCGAGCCGGTTATTGAATTTTAACATAAATCCGTTGGAGGAAAAACAATGACTAACAAAGATTTTTTTGCAGCATTAGAAGATTTGGAAAGAGAAAAGGGCATAAGTAAGGATGTTTTTATCAACTCGTTGCAAACTGCCATTTCCATTGCTTACAAACGTCACTACGGCGAAGCATCCAACATCTTGGTTAAACTAAATGCAGAAAAGGCAAAAATCGAAATTTTTACATGCAAAACCGTTGTAGAAGAGGTTGTTACACCCGAAAGTGAAATTTCTCTCGAAGAAGCAAAGACAATCAAAAAGTCCTACAAGGTGGGCGACGAGGTTTTGCGTCCTGTTGACACAAAGGTGTTTGGCCGTATTGCAGCTCAAAATGCAGTACAAGTGTTGAAAAACAGCCTTCATCAAGTAGAGCGTGACATTACCTACAGCAAGTATGCCGACAAGGAAAACGAGCTGTTGGTTGGCGTTGTGTCTCGTGTGAAGGAAGACGGCACAATTTTTGTAGAAATTGGCAAAAACCAAATGGAAGGCATCCTGTCTCCAAACGAACAAATTCCCGGAGAAAAGTATCGTCCGGGGGACAAAATCAAGGTTTTGGTTAAGCGTGTAAGAGATGGCTCCAACGGCACACAAGTTGTTTTGAGCCGAGCTAACTACATGTTTATCAAGCGTTTGTTCGAGTCGGAGGTTCCTGAAATCCGTGCAGAAATTGTGCAAATCAAGTCTATTGTCCGTGAGCCTGGCTTCCGTACAAAGATGGCAGTTTACTCTACCGATCCTGATATTGATGCAGTAGGTGCTTGTGTAGGTAACAAGGGTGTTCGTGTCAACGCAATCGTGTCCGAAATTGGTGGCGAAAAGATTGACATAATTCCATGGAGCAACGACGTGCTTGACTTTATTGCACGCTCGCTCTCCCCAGCAAAGGTTTTGATTGTTCAAGCTGATGAAGCAACCAAGGAAGCAAAGGTGATTGTACCTGATGAAAAGCTGTCCTTGGCAATTGGTAAGGAAGGTCAAAACGCTCGTCTTGCAGCTCGCTTGACAGGCTGGAAGATTGACGTCAAATCCTACACGGCTGCAATGCAAAGTGGAATGTTTGAAGAGGACGAAGTAGCTGGCGATGAGTAAATCTGTCAAGGCACGCATTCCACAGCGTATGTGCATTGGTTGCCGTCAAATGAAGGACAAAAATCAACTTGTAAGGGTTGTTTGTCAGGATGGCGTAGGTGTTGTTGACAACAATCAAAAGGCACAATCTCGTGGAGTGTACTTTTGCAAAAACTCTGATTGCATCAGGCGTGCAGTCAAAAACAAGGGCTTTTGCAAGCAATACGGGTTTGTTTTGGACGAACAACTCGTACAACAATTGGAGAGTACATTTGAATCCAAAGATTAATGCATATATTGGATTTTCCGTCAAGAAAGGCTCGGTTGTGTTGGGTCTGGATGCTATTGAAACGTACAAAAAAAAGATTCATTTGATACTGTGTAGCACCAATCTTGCCGAGAATTCGTACAAAAAGGCTGTTGCAGAGGGGCAAAAGCGCAATTGCTCGGTTGTAAGCCTTGATGGAATTGAAGAAACATTGAAACGAAATTGTAAAGTTTTGGCAATTTGCGACAAGCAGCTTGCCGATGCTATAAAAGAAAATTTGCTGTAAAACGTCTTGGAGGGTAATTGTGGCAAATCAGACGACTAAACAAACAAAAAACACACAAGAAAACATCAAAAACGTAAAGACAACGCTTGTTGCAGTAGACAAAGTGCAAAAGTCTTTGTCAGCTTTGAGACAAAAGGTTGCTGCCATTCAGGTTGAAATCAATCAACGTGAAGCCTTTTTGGCTGCTCCTGCAGTTGAGGTCGCTCCTGTAGAAACCAAACCGGTAGTAGAGCAAAAGGCTGAAGCTGTTGCTCCTGAAAAGAAAGTCGAAAGGGTTGTAGAGGTTGCTAAAACCGAAAAAGCTGTTGCGCCTGTCGAAACTAAGCCTTCTGTTGCAGAAAAGGCTGCAGAGCCTGCAAATGAGTCTAAGTCTGCAGTTGAGACAAAGCCTACAAAGGAGGTAAAGCCACAAAAGGAGCAAAAGCCTGCAGTTGTTGAGGTTGTGTCTACTAAGGAAAACGACCGTGAGGTAAAGACCTACACCGACGAAAAGGGCAAAAAGGTTGTTCGTAAGTTTTGGGATCCATCTGCCCAAAGCAAGCCTGCTGCACCTCAACGCACGGCTGCTCAACAACAGTCTCATGGCGATCGAAAGGGTGCATTCCGTCCTGATCAACAAAGAGGTGGCGCAGCTGCACAAGGCAAGCAACGCTTTGATAAGGGCGAAGGAAGCAACTCTGCTCAACAACGTACGTCTGCACCCAAAAAGCAAACTGCAGCGGCAAGCT
>JAFVXX010000133.1 GCA_017500905.1 Clostridia bacterium | reverse complement strand
TGGGTGACGGCACAATCAAGGACGTAACCTGCCCCTGCGCATTTACCATGGGCGAAAACGACGTTGTTGTCCCCAACTACATGGTAATGGACAACTACAACGCATTGCGCAGCGTATCCACCTTGCTTCCTTATCCAAAGTGTGGACACTCGCCAATGGTCGATTGTCTCGACCGTCTTGCTGCTGACGTAGTAGCGTTTTTTCAAAACTAACTAAATCTTACCACGTACAAGTGGGTCTTTTTCATCAGGCGTGTCAATCAAATTTGGTTGGCACGCTTTGATATTGGTTGCATAAATTTTGCAAAGCACTAATATTGTAGTACAAAGGTCAAAGGAGATTATGTTTGGAAATCAGCTACAACGAACTGCGTCAAAAGGAAATTGTCAACGTACTGTGCGGCAAGCGAATGGGCAAGCTGAGCGACTTGATATTCAGCACCAATTCCAAAAAGGTTTTGGGCATAGTGGTCCCCTCTCAGCACAAGTTGTTTAGACAGCGTGAGGATATTTTTATTCCTTGGGACAACATCAACAAAATTGGTGACGACGTAATTTTGGTTTCAATCAACGTTGACAGCTGCACGGCAATTGTCAAAAGCAGCGGTAAGGACACTAATCAATGCAGCATTGCCTCTGACGATTACATTGGCTAAGTGGTGCAAATTTTAGGCGTTGACACAGTTTACCCCTGTTTATGGGTATATATTTATAATAATAATGCAATTATTTGGTGTAAATAATTGCTTTTTTTTTGCCAATTTGATATAATGGCTTTATGTTGAAAGAAATTGAAGTAAAATCTCGCCAACTGCTTTCAGAGTTACTATCACAATCAACCGACCTTGGTTACTATCAAATTCAAAAAATAATCAAAAATCGCAACGTCAAAATCAATCGTCAGCGTGTAGGTCAAGACGTTTCGCTCAAGGTGGGCGATTTGGTCTGCGTATACATGCCCGACAGAGAAAAAAACGGTGTCGAAATTGTCTACCGTGACGAAAACATTTTGGTTGTAAACAAGCAAGCAGGCGTCGAAGTGCAAGGCGACGACTCGGTAACATCAAGGCTAAACGCAACTTTGATTGATGCCGTAGCAACGCCCGTACATAGATTGGATCGCAACACAATGGGTTTGTTGGTGTTTGCCCTCAACAAAACAGCCGAAAACGAGCTGTTGAAATCCTTTAAGGAAAGGGAAATCGACAAAACATACAGCACCTTGGTTGTTGGTTGTCCTAAAAAAAGCAGTCAAAAACTAAATTCCTTTTTGTTTAAGGATGCTAAAAAAAGTCTTGTTTATATCAGCGACGTGCCCAAGACGGGATATGTCCCCATCGAAACTCACTATCGATTGGTAAAGCGTATTGGCGAACTGTCGTTGTTAGAGGTCAAGCTTATAAGTGGCAAAACACACCAAATCCGTGCGCATATGGCGCACCTTGGCACACCAATTTTGGGTGATGGCAAGTACGGCATCAACAAGATCAACCGTAAATACGGTGTCAAAAGTCAATTGTTGTGTTGCACACGCATCATGTTTCACTTCAAGGGCGGCCCACTGAAGTATCTCGACAGCAAAAGCGTCGTTTTAGACGTAGATTTTACCAATTACTACAAACACAAACAGGTTCATCCTGAAAACTGATACTAATTAAAGAGGTAAACAACAGTGAAATTCAAAAAATTAGCACTAATCGTTCTTGCAGCTATTATGGTTCTAACCTTTACGGGTTGTGGCGAAGTAAAGTTTTTGTCCAACAATCAAGTAAAAGACCTTACTGACACCTACGGTACACCACAAATGCAAATGACAGTAGAGTACGTTCGCAACGAAAAGGTTGTAGAGCTTACACTTACCTACGATCTTTTGCTTGACAAGGCTCCAATTACAGTAGTCAACTTCATCAACCTTGTAAACGACGGCTTCTACAATGCACAAGAGGGCGAGGAAGGAGCAGTTACAAGCATGGTTTTTGATGGCCGTATTTCCTCCTCCACAAATGCGTGGGTTGTAGGCAGATACACACTTACAACAAAGGGAACAGCAAAGACGTACGCTCTTGCTCCCGAGCTTGACTACACACTTAAGGGTGAGTTTGTCCAAAATGGTTGGGAATTACCTGTTGCCGAAGGTGAAACAGACGAAGAAGTTACAGACAGCAACGCAAAAATTGAAATGTTTTCTTTGGCAATGTATCACCAAAACAAGGTAGAAAACTTTGACGATGCAAGCAGCGCATTCTTCTTGACAACCAGCTCCACACAAATGGAAAACTACAAAAACTATGCAGTATTTGCAAAGCTTGCAACAATCAGCGTAGCAGTAGACGGCACCAACGTTGTAACAGATGCAACCGAGGTTCCATCCATGGTATTGGACGACTTCAACAGCATGACGGGTACAACCTCCAAGACAATCACAGTTGATGAGGAAGGCACCACAGAAACTCGCAGCGTATTGTCCAACGTAATTCGTATTGTCGAAGCAAAAATGTTGGGAACAACCGATTACTCCGCATTGCCACGCGATTACGTTATTCAAAAGTAACGGTTTACAAAATTAGGCAACCAACAAACAGGTTGCCTTTTGTTTTATTATGCTAGTAATTTCTAACATCGACAACAAATCCGTTGCCTCAAAAGTGGGGCTTAAGGTAGACGACAAAATTGTTGCATTCAACGGCGAAAAGGCGTTGGATATGCTTGACGTTGCCTATTTTGATTCGCAAGCAAGCTTTAGTGTTACAATTATGCGTGGCGACAAGCAAATTACGTTTGACGTATCCAAGGATGAGCTTCAGCCAATGGGGTGGGATTTTTACGAATCTTGCTTCATCGAGCCACGGTGGTGCGCTAACAAATGCATTTTTTGCTTTGTTGACCAACTACCAAAGGGACAACGCAAAACGTTGTACGTCAAGGATGACGACTGGCGACTTTCGTTTGCTTCGGGCAATTACGTAACGCTTACCAATGTAACCGATGCTGAAGTAGAGCGCATCTGCACAAAAAAGTTTTCGCCCTTGTACGTATCCGTCCACGCAACCGACGACCAACTTCGCAGGCATATGCTTGGCAACCCAACTGCACGTCCCATCATGCCACTTCTAAGGCAGCTTGCTCAAAGTGGAATACAAATGCACACGCAAATAGTAATGGTACCGGGCTACAACGACGACAAGGTTCTTCAGCAATCGCTATCCGATTTGTATTCGCTGTATCCCGCAGTGCAATCCGTTGCTGTAGTGCCCGTAGGTCTAACCTGCCATCGTCAAGGTCTTTGCCAACTTAGCCCTGTCGACAGCACGGTTGCAAGCAACACAATTTCCCAGGTGGAGGCATTTGCACAGCAATGCTATGAGGCTACAGGCGAGCGATTTGCCTATTGCTCTGACGAAATGTACGTGTTTGCAGGTATGCAGGTGCCCAGCTACGATTACTACGGCGACTTTGCCCAGATCGAAAACGGCGTAGGCCTAATTGCCGACTTTTACTACCAATTTAATATGGCGTTTGCCGATGCAATCAAGGCTAAACAGGGCAGCTTTACCTGTTTGACGGGTGTATCCTTTGCACCATATTTGCAACAAACAATCAACAAGGCAAAGGAGGCTTTTCCCAACCTCAACGTCAACGTTCTACCCGTAGTAAACACCTTTTTTGGCAGCACCGTCACGGTTGCAGGCCTTTTGGTAGGGCAGGATTTGGTAAATGCAGTTGCAACCAACAATGTAGGTGACACCTTGATTATTTCAAGATGCATGCTCAAGGAAACCGAAGACGTGTTTTTGGACGGCATGACCTTGCAGCAATTTGAAAAACTAACCAACAAAAAAGTACAAGTAGTGTTTGACGGCTACGAAACCTGTCAAACAATTTTGGAGTGTGATTAACAATGTCAACTAAACCATTAGTAGCCATCGTTGGTAAGCCCAACGTGGGCAAATCCACCTTTTTCAACAAGGTATGTGGAAGCCGAATTTCCATCGTTTCCGACATGCCGGGCGTAACTCGAGATCGCATCTATGGCGATGCCGAGTGGCTTGGCAAGCAATTTACCTTAATTGACACGGGTGGTATTCAACTCAAAAGCGAAGATCAAATGTTTCGCCATATCAAGCAACAGGCCGAAATGGCGGTGGAAATTGCCGACGTAATTTTGTTTTTCTGCGATGCAAAGACAGGCTTGACCTACGAGGATTACGACGTAATTCAATTTTTGCGTAAGTGCAAAAAGCCTGTTATTCACGTAGTAAACAAGGTGGACAACTATCTTGTAGACGACGTATCCGAGTTTTACAGCGTAGGTCTTGGCGACGAGCTGTTTGCTATTGCTGCCGAGCAAAAGTCGGGCGTAGGCGATTTGCTTGACAAGGTAGTGTCGTATTTTCCCGAAATCGAGCGTATCGAAGATGACGACACCATCAAAATTGCCGTTGTAGGCAAGCCAAATGCAGGCAAAAGCAGCCTTGTAAACAAAATTTTGGGCTACGATCGCACAATCGTATCCAACGTTGCAGGCACAACACGTGATGCCATCGACACCCCCTTCGAGTACGAAGGTCGCAAGTATACAATCATCGACACAGCCGGTATGCGTCGCAAGCGTGCCATCGAGGATGACACAGTTGAGCAATACAGCGTCATGCGCTCGCTAAATGCAATTCGCCGTGCAGACGTTTGCCTAATTGTAATGGACGCCGAGGTTGGCTTGACCGAGCAAGATGTCAAAATTGCAGGCTTTATCCATGAGGAGGGCAAGCCATCCGTAGTTGTTGTCAACAAGTGGGATCTAATCGAAAAAGACACTCACACTGTTGAAAAGTTTAAGTCGCAGCTTGGCGTAGATTTGTCCTTTATGGATTACTTCAAGTACATCACTGTCTCTGCGCTTACAGGACAACGTGTCAACAAGCTTATGGAAATGGTAGATTACGTCTACGCAAAGTCCACCTTCCGTGCTTCAACAGGTATGCTCAACGACGTTGTGTCCGATGCCGTTGCAGCCGTCGAGCCACCTTCGTCAAGTGGCCGTCGTGCAAAAATTAAGTACTGCACACAGGCATCTGTACAACCACCAACCTTTGTATTTTTTGTGTCAAACGCCAAGATTTTGCACTTTTCGTACCGTAGATATCTCGAAAACTACATTCGTCGTGCATTTTCGTTGGACGGCACACCTATAAAAATGGTGTTTAGAGACGACACCGACAAAAACGACTAAGGGTATCTATGCAGCAAGTATTTGTTCAATATTGGTACTGCTATGTTGTCATAGCCACTCTTTGCTACCTGTTTGGGTCGGTCAATTACTCGGTAATTTTTTCTCGAGCAATCAAAAAGTGCGACATACGACAATCCGGTAGTGGAAACGCCGGCACAACCAACATGTTTAGGGTGTACGGCTTTCCCTTGGGGCTTCTCACCTTTGCTTGCGACACGCTG
>JAFVXX010000132.1 GCA_017500905.1 Clostridia bacterium | reverse complement strand
ATGAGGCAGGCAGCTTGATTTGTCGCCACAATCCCTTTGGCGCAATTTGCGGTGAGGTTTGTCCTCACGAGGCGCAATGTCAGGGCGCATGCGTGCTGGGCAAAAGGGGCAAGCCTGTGCAAATTGGCATGCTGGAAAGCTTTGCTGTCCATTACGGCGTACAGGAAATCGTCAAGCAGGACAATCTGCTTGATGGCAACAGCATTGCCGTTGTAGGCAGTGGTGTTGCAGGGCTTACCTGTGCCATCAGCCTTGCAAGACGTGGCGCCGGCGTAACCGTATACGAAAAGGACAACGTCATGGGTGGAGTAGTGCAGCAGGAAATCCCTCGCTTTAGGCTTAGACACGACTACATCGTCAATTTGATGGAGCATTGCAAGCACTTGGGCATAAAGCTTAGACGCAACGTAACCGTTGGCAAGGGCGACGTGACGCTTGCAAGTTTGTCGCAAGATTTTGACGCAGTGTTTGTAGCAACGGGATTGTCGCTGGATAGCAAATTGGGCATCAATGGCGAAAATCTTTGTGGCGTAAGATACGGTAAAGAGTTTTTGAGAAACCCCACGGTAGGCAAATCCGTAGTTGTAATTGGTGGTGGCAACGTGGCAATGGATTGCGCGCGCACGGCAAAGCAAATGGGCGCAAGCGTAGTGGTTGCCTATCGCAGGACGTACAACGAAATGCCTGCCTTTGACAAGGAAAAGCAAGATGCCTTGGCAGAGGGAGTGCAATTTGCTTACCTGCTTTCGCCACATCAAATCAACGGAGAAGACGTCGTACAAAGCATCACCTTTGAAAAAATGGCTTTGGACAAGGTGGGCGATGACGGTCGCAGAGGCATCGTTGCCACAGGTCAATACGAAAATCTTTGTTGTGACACGGTAGTAGTTGCAACGGGTAGCAGGTTTGACAGCACGGTGCTAAGTGGCACAAGCGTACAACTAAACAAAGGCAGAGTAGTGGTAGATACCAACCTCAACGCAGGTGGCAACGTGTTTTTTGGAGGGGACGCCGTCAACAAAGAGGGCACGGTTGTGTGGGCAGTAAAGCAAGGCAACCTTGCAAGCCAATCCATCACTAAATTTTTAGCAAACAAGGAGTAAAGACCAACATGTTTATAGACAAAGTCAAAATTTACATCAAATCGGGCAACGGAGGCAACGGCTCACACTCGCTCCACACCGAAAAGTTTGTGCCCAACGGAGGTCCGGACGGTGGTGACGGTGGCAAGGGTGGCGACGTAGTGTTTGTTGCAACCAACAGCCAAAACACACTAAACGAGTTTCACTACAAAAAGCACTTTAGGGCAACCAACGGCGAAAATGGTGGCAGACAAAAGTGCTACGGCAAATCGGGTGAGGACGTAATCGTAACCGTACCAACGGGCACGGTCATTCGTGATGCCGAAACGGGCAAAATAATTGCAGATATGTTCCACGATGGCCAACGAGAAGTAGTGCTTAAGGGTGGCCGTGGTGGTCGTGGCAACTGCCACTTTGCAACCAGCCGTCGTCAAACGCCAAAGTTTGCCGAAAACGGCGTAAAAACAATCGAAAGACAAGTAATTTTGGAGCTTAAAACCATTGCCGACATAGGCTTGGTGGGCTTTCCAAACGTAGGTAAATCCACCTTGCTGTCGGTAGTAAGTGACGCCAAACCAAAAATCGCCAACTACCACTTTACAACCTTGTCGCCCAACCTTGGCGTTGTGGGCTACTACGACAAAAGCTTTGTAATGGCAGATATCCCAGGGCTTATCGAGGGCGCAAGCGAGGGCTTGGGCTTGGGACACAGCTTTTTGCGTCATATCGAGCGCACACGCATACTTGTGCACGTACTTGATATCAGCGGCAGCGAAGGTCGCAACCCCATTGACGACTTCAACCTAATCAACAACGAAATTTACAGCTACGACGAAAAGCTGCGTGACATCCCAATGATTGTTGTTGCCAACAAAATGGATATGCCCAACGCCGAGGAAAACCTTGCAAAGTTTGTAGCCGAGTTTGGAAACAGATACAAAATCATCCCAATGACAACCATCATCCACGAGGGCGCAGAGGAGCTTCTTAAGGAAATTATCGACGTTTTGGAAGATTTGCCACCACAAGAGCAACTTCAATTTGAACCGTTTAGCTACGACCAAGCAGACGACGACAGCTACGAGGTCGTCAAGCTTGCTCCTGCCACCTTTGAGGTAGTTGGTGGATTGGTCGAAATACTTTCTCGCAAGGTAAACATTGACGACATCGATAGCTTCCGTTACTTCCAACGCGTAATCAAGGAAAAGGGCGTAATTGCCGAGCTTCGTAAGGCAGGCGCAGGCGACGGAGATACCGTCATCATTGGCGAAATTGAGTTTGACTTTATTGACTAACAGGAGAATATACACATATGATTACAACAAAACAACGTGCACAGCTTAAAGGGCTTGCAAACACACTAAAGCCACACGTCACCATTGGCAAGGACGAAATCACCCCCAACGTGCTTGCAGAAATTGAAACAGCATTGTACCACAACGAGCTTGTCAAGGTGGCAAGCCTCAAATCCTGCACCTTGCCTGCACGCACAATGTGCGAGGCAGTTTGCGAGGCACTTGGATGCGAGCCTGTGCTTTGCGTAGGCAATCGCTTTGTAATTTACAAGCGTAGCGACAAAAAAGAAATAGAGCACATCAAGCTTGTAAAGTAACTAAAACGCAAAATAAAAAAAGGACTTTTCGGTGTGAAAAGTCCTTTTTTGTGTTTTTTTTGATTAGGCACTTGCTTTTTTTTGGGTGGGGTGTATAATAGTAAGAAGAACAAATTTAAACTTCTAAAGTTGTATAAAAGAGGTTAGATATGGAAACAAAAGCTTTAAGGTTGATTAGTGTAGCATTAGCCATAGCTGTTGTAATGGTAGTGCTTTTTGCATGTTTTGCAAGTATAAAGGCACCAACATTTAAGGAAAGTTACGCATTATTAGAAGACGGCTACTACTTTGGCAATTCAAGAGGTCGTGTGAGTAATTTTTTGTACTTT
>JAFVXX010000131.1 GCA_017500905.1 Clostridia bacterium | reverse complement strand
GCTGTCACGCTGAAATTGTGGGCGGGGATACTCTTGCCAGGGCTTGTCGGTGACAAGATTGCTCCACGGCGTTGTACAAAATTGCATTTTGAATCTCCTTGGTACAATTTTACCACAAACGTTGGCTTGTGTAAATAGAAAATTTGATTTTGCATGCAAAATTAGAGGGCAAGCATTGCGCTTGCCCTTGCTTGTTGCCTACTGTTGTGTGGCTTGTTGGTCCTGCTCGTCGGAGGATTGCTGCGTGGATTCGTCGTCCTCGACGTCCTGTGATGGTTGGTTGTCCTCGTCGCATTTGTCGCCGGTGGGATCCTCGTAGCAATCACGTGCGTACTTGCGCTCGGCATCCATTGTTTTGGCTTGTTGCTTTGCCTCTGCCGTGTCGGCTTTGTAGTGGCCGTTGATTTTTTCAATCTTAAAGTTGATGCTGCTAAAGCGTAGCCCCAACACCTTGAAAAAGGTGTCCTGACACATGCAACGCAGGGTGTCAAGCTCCAGCGAAACCTCATCGCTTTTGACGTGCACCAGCACTGTAAGTATCAAGCCGTACTTGCCATCGCTGCTTATCCTGATTTTGTTTACCTTGACAGTGCCCAGCTGCTTGGCGTTGTCTGTTACCATACGCTTGATTGTTTTACTGGTTGCCATTACGCTTGTGGTAGAATCACTGTACAGCTCGACGTACTTAAGCAGCTGTGTTTGATTGAAGGTGCAGTACAGCAGGTAGGCTGTAAGCCCAACGTAAAACAATGCTAATACTATAATCAGTACCAAAACAACGCTGTCTACGACTACTGCCCCGTCTTGAAAGTTTAGAGGCAGAATATTGGACAAAATAAGCACTGTAAGCAGTACAAAAATAAAGCTGATGCCTGCGTGGGCTATCATTGCAATTTTTTTAAAATTTCTACGCATAGTTACCTCCACAAAATTGTGTTTGTTTGTAGATATATTATACCACTTTTACCCCTTTGTCAATACCTCAAAAAGCTGTTTGCTCCCACTTTTTGCAAAATTGCTGCAAGTTTGTTGCAAAAAGCAAAGCGTTGTGCTACAATTACATTTGCTAATTAATTAGCAAAAGGAGAAGTTTTGTAAAATGACACCACAAATAATGATGATTGTTGCGCTTGTTTTGTTTGCACTAACCTACGTGTTGATGCTTACGTTTAGCAAGTACCGTCACTTCATTGCACTTGGCGCAGGCGTGCTGTTTGTTGCCCTTGTCTTTATCTTCCCTGACAGCATGTCGCTTGAGGGAAATACACCACTTCAATACGTGTTTTCTTCCATTGACTGGAACGTAATACTTATGCTTGCAGGCACTATGGGGCTTGTTGCGTTGTTTATTGAAAGCAAAATGCCTGCACTACTTGCAGACTTGATTATGTCCAAGGTGCCAAACGTAAAGTGGGCCGCAGTTGCTCTTAGCTTGTTTGCAGGAATAATTTCGGCATTTGTAGACAACGTTGCAACCGTGCTGATGATTGCCCCTGTTGCCCTTGCCGTATGCAAAAAGCTGGAGGTCAACCCTGTGCCTGTAATCATTGCCATTGCAGTATCCAGCAACCTACAAGGTGCTGCTACGCTGGTAGGTGACACCACGGCAATTATGCTGGGCTCGGCACTTGATATGAGCTTTTTGGATTTCTTTTGGTATCAAGGCAAGCCAAGTATCTTTTTTGCAGTAGAGCTGGGCGCAGTGCTTTCGGCACTTATTTTGGCATTTATATTTAGAAAGGAAACCAAAAGGATTGACAAATCCATGCTGACCAAAACGCAAGTGACCGATTACGTGCCAACCGTGTTGCTTCTGTTGGTGTTGGGATTGCTGATTGGTGCATCCTTTATAGAAAACAAACCAAGCATTACAAACGGATTGATTTGCTGCAGTTTGCTTGTAGTTGGACTTGTAATCAAATTGATAAAAGAAAAGAAGTTTAGCGCAATTGTTGCTCCTTTGAAGGAAATTGACCTTGTAACCATCGGCTTGTTGTTTGGATTGTTTTTGATGATTGGCGGCATTGATGCTGCCGGCGTAATCGATAAGCTTGGCAGCTTGTTTAGTAAGCTTGGCGAGGGTGGAAAAATCTTTTGGCTGTACACGGCAATTGTTTGGGCAAGCGTACTAATTAGCGCATTTATTGACAACATCCCTTACGTTGCTACAATGGTGCCTGTAATTGCAGGTATTGGAACAACTCTTGGACTGGAGGCAAGCCAGCTTACCGTGTTGTACTTTGGTTTGCTAAGTGGCGCTACCCTTGGTGGAAACTGCACGCCTATTGGCGCATCGGCAAATATCACCGGTATTGGCATTTTGCGTAAGGAAGGCTACGAGGTGAAAAACAAGGATTTCTTCAAAATTGGTATTCCGTTTACCTTGGCGGCAATTGTACCTGCGTACATCTACATTTGGCTTGTTTACGGTATGTAACAGTTGAGTAAATTAGAGGCGTTTGCATAGGCAAGCGCCTTTTTTGTTGCAAGGCGGATGTGTGGTGTGGACAACGGACAGTCGGGGACGCCTGTCCCTCTGGAGCGGACGACCAATGGTCGCCCCTACGGTGGGGAAATTGGACTGTGTGGCGAATAATACTCCTTCCACCACAAGTGGTCCCCCTTCCTCAGGAGGGAGGTAAGACGGGACGTCGTGGTCGCACCTACAGATTGCAAAAATGGTATCGTGTTGTAAGTAAGGTGGGCATATATGGAATATGCCCCTACGGATTGCTGTTGTTAGACCGTGGTGAGTATTTGGACAATCCCTCCGTCACGCAAGCGTGACACCTCCCTTTACACAATGGAGGCTTGGCAGGAGCAAGCCCCTGCCCTACGAAATAAAAATTTTATTTTGATAATCGTTACGTTAACACAATCCCCCTACCTTCGATATTGATCTTTAAAGTGTAGGGGCGACCAGTGGTCGTCCGTCAACCCTCTCAGTCGCAAAGGGCGAAAAGCTCTCCCTATGAGCAAGCCTGTTTTTGCAAATTAAGCCGTGTTGTACTGCACCCCTACGAATTTGAATAAACAAAAAGGCTCTCATGTTGAGAGCCTTTTTTGGTTGTTTAAGTTGCTTTGTGTACGACTTAGCGTTGCCAGCTGCGTGGGTTGAAAAGCATCAAAATTGGCAAAATTTCCAATCTGCCTGCAAGCATATCTACCGTCAAAATTACCTTTGCAACGGGGCTAAAGCTGGTAAAGTTGCCACTTGCGTAATCAAATGCGGCTGGGCCTACGTTGTTGATACAGGATACGGTGGAGCTGATTGCATCCACAAACGTTGTTTGGCTGGTTGACGTTGGATTGAATATGGTAAGCAGCACTACCGACAATGCCATAAACATCAAATACACTACAAAGTAGCGCAACACGCCGTGCACAACGTTTTTGTCGGCTGTGCGTCCCTCCAGCTTGATGTCAAGCACTCGGTTGGGGTTGAGGGACATACGAAGCTCCCTTGCGCCCGACTTTGCCAAAATTACCACACGGGACACCTTGAGGCCACCCGCTGTGGAGCCTGCGCATCCACCACAAAACATAACTGCAAGCAGCAGCGTTTGCGCAAGTGCCGGCCATTGGCTGGTATCCCTTAGCACGTAACCCGTTGTGCTGATGTTGGATACTACTTGGAAAACGGATATGCGCAAGCACTCGCCAAAGGTTGGGTACACCTTGTCTATCCAAAGGGACAACGTTACACCTGTAGTAACCAGCAGGATGATGGAGAAAAACCAACGAACTTCCTCACTGCGGAAAAGCTCCTTGACCTTGCCAATTAAGACAAAGTAGTACAAGGTGAAGTTGATAGAGAACAAAAACATAAATGCCGTAAGCACCACTTCGACGTACAAGCTGTTGTACGCTGAAATACCAAGAGCTGTGGGGGTGAAGCCTCCCGTGCCTGCCGTGGCAAAGCTTAGCACAATGCTGTCGTACACAGGCAAGCCACCACACAACAAAAGCACTGCGCAAAGCACCGTCATGCCAAAGTAGATTAGGTACAATATGCGTGCCGTGATGCTTAGCTTAGAAACCAGCTTGCCCGCCTTGGGACCGGGGGTTTCGGCCTTGAATACCTGATAGGTTGTGCCCTCTGTCTTGGGCAAAAAGGCAATTACAAACAGCAATATGCCCATGCCTCCCACCCAGTGCGTCATTGCACGCCAAAGGTTGAGCCCCATGCCTAAGTTTTCGGGATTGCTAAATATGGTGGCGCCTGTGGTTGTAAAGCCGGAGACGGTTTCGAACAGGGCGTCGATGAAGCCTGCGTTGTTGCTTAGTACAAATGGCAAGCAGCCAATGACGGACATTACAATCCAGCACAATGCACACGACACCAAGCCACCGGTTACACGCATTGTCTTTTTTTGCGGCTTGCAAAACAATGCAAGGGGAAGCCCTACAACTACGGCAATGGCGATTACGTTGACAAATGCAAGCCAATCCTCGCCCTTTACTGCCGACAATATCATTGGTGCAAGCAGTAATGCGCCCTCACAAAGCGATACTATGCCCAATAAGCGTAATGTAAATTTGTAATTCATGGTTATCCTAGTACTACGTTTAGGCTGGTTACGCCCTTAATTAGTGTTGCAACCACCACGTGGTCGCCCTTTTTGATGGTGTTTAGGCCGTTGGGAACAACGGTTTTTTCGTTGTGAGTGATGCTGACGATGATGGTGTCGGGCTGCAGCTTGATGTCCTTTAGCATTACGCCCTCCTTACGGAAATCCTTGCCTACCTCAAACTCGACAAACTCTGCCTCGTTTTTGAGCATGCTGTAGATGGAGCATACGCTACCACCACGGCCACTCTTCATGCTGCGTACAAAACGTGTAATTTCGTTGGCTGTAAGGTGCTTTGGCGACACGATACGATTGATGCCGACGTTTTCCAGCATGGGGATGTACTCGGATTTGTCTACCTTGATGATTACCTTTTGTCCAAGACTGTGCACAAACATAGAGATGAGGATGTTGTTTTCCTCGTCGTCGGACAATGCCACTACTACGTCTGCAATGTCAAGATTTTCGTTTTTGAGAGAGCGTTGGTTGAAGCCATTGGCATTGATGATTTTGACGCCGGCTTTAAGCGAATCGGCAAGGCGTTGGCAAATTTCGGTATCCTTTTCGATGATGGTGACGTTGTAGTGCTTTGCAAGCTTGTTTGCAAGGTAAAAGGCAACCGTGCTGCCACCAAGCAAAAAGACGTTGCGTGTTTTGCCTGCGCTGACGCCTGCGTTTCTGAACAGCTTGTACAGCTCGTCTTCGTCGGCTGTGATGCAGCATTTGTCGCCCTGTTGCAGCACAAAGTCTCCCTTTGGCACGTAGATTGTGCCGTTGCGCTCGACCGTGCTGACAAGCACTCGACTGTTAAACTTGCCGGCAATATCCTTAAGCATTACGCCACTGATTTTGCTGCCAACGGGGATTGTGTACTCGATAAGCTTGACGTCGTCGCCAAGGGAGGCAACCTTGTTGGCGTAGGGAAAATCGACGATTTGGGCAATTTCCTCCGAGGCTTGATACTCGGGGTTGACAAGTAGGTTTAGCCCCAAATCCTGCGAAATGAACAAATTGAAGTACTCGGGATTGCGTACACGGGCTATGGTTTGCTTGACACCCAGCTTTTTTGCAATCATGCAGCACAAAATGTTTTGCTCGTCACTTGGCGTGCAAGCAATGGCAAGCTCGGCGTCCTTGACGCCTGCTTCGGCTAATATTTCGCCCGATACGCCGTTGCCAACGATTGCGTTGACGTCGGCCGTGTTCAAAACCGTTTCGACAACTTCGGCATTTTGGTCGACAAGGACGACGTTGTGCCCCTCCTTGACAAGCTGCTCGCACAGCACTGTGCCTACTTTGCCTCCGCCTATTACGATGATTTTCATTGGGATAGATCCTCTTTTTGTAGTGTTGTCATAGCCTATTTTAGCATATTTATTAAACAAAGTAAACACTATTTTGCAAATTTTTGTACATACTACTACATCAAACGACACAGCAAGCACGCCAAAATGCAGCCCAAAAGTGTGCAAAACAAGGCAATGGGTACTGCCCAACCGGTGTTTTTGACCTTGGTGCTGGCAAAATAGACGGAGGACACGTAAAAAACCGTTTCGCTGCTGCCCATCATCACGCTGGCACATCTACCAACGTAGCTGTCTGCGCCGTGCTGCTGATATATTTCGCTTAGCAACGCCAAGCTGCCACTACCCGAAAAGGGGCGAAGCAGCGTAAGCTCGACAAGCTGCTGCGGTATGCCCACAAAATTGAATACTGGAGCAAGGAAGGATGCAAGCCATTGGCTTAGCCCACTTTGTCGCATAAGCGAAATGAGCATAAACATTGCAAACAGGTAGGGAAAAATGGACACGGCAAGTCGCAGGCTTGTCTTGGCACCATCTACAAAGCAATCGTAGGGCTTGACCTTGGCAAACATGCTGCCAACAAGTGCCAAAATGGCAATACAGGGTAGGACGTATGTCATTTTTGTGCCCTTCCGTAGACAAAGTTGACAAGCAAAATACCCAAAAACGTGGTTGCAAGCGTGCACAGCAGGGTGGGCAAAGCTACGTCGGTTGGCGCTGCCGATCCGTAGCTTGCCCTCAAGCCCACTACCGTTGTTGGAAACAGCTGGATGCTTGTTGCATTGATTACAAACAGCATTGCACCCTTGCGAGAAAGCTTGACGTTGTCCCCCTCCATAAGAGTAATTGCATTGATGGCAGAGGGGGTTGCTGCGTTGGATATTCCCAGCAAATTGGCGCTGAGGTTTAGGCACAAATGCTCGGATTCCTTGGGAGTAAGTGCTCCAAACATCCACTAGACAAGGGGAGCAAATGCCTTTGAAAGCAGCTTGGAGCATTGCTTTGCTGCAGCAAAACAAAAAAGCCATTCCAAAAGCAATACACGGCAAGCAGCGTTGTGCTGGTTTGGATTGCGTTGGTCGCTCCGTCAACAACGGCCGTCAAAAAGGATGATGGCGACGAAAAAAGCGAAAAAATTAGCGAAATAAGTAAAAGTGTTGTCCAAATTGCGTTCATATTGTATTTTATTTGTTTACAAAAAATTGTATTCGTTGTATAATAATTAAATTAAACAACGTTTGCAACATAGTTGCAAAACAAACAAGGAGTAAATATGAAGCAAAAATACTACCTTACAACTGCCATTGCTTACACCTCGTCTAAGCCTCACATCGGCAACACCTACGAGGCTGTGCTTTGTGATGCCATTGCAAGATTTAAGCGCAATCAAGGCTTTGACGTGTACTTTCAAACGGGCACGGACGAGCACGGTCAAAAGATTGAGGAAAAGGCAAAGGAAAAGGGCGTAAGCCCCAAGGCCTTTGTTGACAGCGTGTCAGACGAAATTAAGCGCATTTGGAAGGTTATGGACGTTGATTACGACAACTTTGTACGCACTACCGACGATATACACGTTACGCAAGTGCAAAAAATATTTAAAAAGTTTTACGACCAAGGCGACATTTACAAAAGCTCGTACGAGGGCTGGTACTGCACGCCTTGCGAATCGTTTTGGACGGAAAGCCAGCTTGTGGACGGCAAATGCCCCGACTGTGGCCGAGAGGTAAAAAAGGCGCACGAGGAGGCGTATTTCTTCAAGATGAGCAAATATGCCGACAAGCTTATTGATTACATCAACACTCATCCCGACTTTATTACGCCCGTATCTCGCAAAAACGAGATGATGAACAACTTTTTGCTGCCAGGACTGCAAGACCTTTGCGTATCTCGTACGTCCTTTAAGTGGGGTATCCCCGTGACGTTTGACGAAAAGCACGTTGTGTACGTTTGGTTGGATGCACTGACCAACTACATCACGGGCATTGGCTTTGACACGGAGGGTAATCACAGCGAGCTGTACAACAAGCTGTGGCCTGCTGATGCGCACGTAATTGGCAAGGATATCATACGCTTCCACACCATTTACTGGCCAATCTTTTTGATGGCGTTGGGCGAAGAGCTGCCTAAGCAGGTGTTTGGTCATCCGTGGCTTATCCAAGAGGGTGGCAAAATGAGCAAATCCAAGGGCAACGTGCTGTATGCAGACGACCTTGTGGACGTTTACGGCGTGGATGCAGTTAGATACTACGTTTTGTCCGGTATGCCCTTTGACAACGACGGCCTTGTTGGATGGAATTTGATGACGGAAAAAATAAACACCGAGCTTGCAAACGTCTACGGCAACCTTGTTAAACGCACGATTAGTATGTCAAACAAGTACTTTGGTGGCGTTGTGGAAAGCACGGGCGTCTTTGCTGCTGTTGATGCCGAGTTAGTTGACTTGGCAATATCTACCTACCCAAAGGTAGCAAAGCTTGTGGACGAGTGGAAAATTGCCGACGCCATTGACGAGGTGTTTACTTTGCTTCGCCGTGCCAACAAGTACATTGACGAAACTGCACCCTGGGTGCTTGCAAAGGAGGAG
>JAFVXX010000130.1 GCA_017500905.1 Clostridia bacterium | reverse complement strand
CAACGTCACCCACCTTGAGGGTGTCAAGGTTGACGTTAGAGCCTGTAAAGATGTAGTCCTCTTCCTTTTCGGACTCGGTTGACACGTCGATTGCATTTAGTTGCTTTGCCAGCGCACGGGCTTCAAACAAATTTTTGTCAGACAAATCGGAGGAGTTTAGAAGCTGCTTGATTTGATTTACAAGCTGCTTGCTTTCCTCCTGCGCCTTTTTGACAATTTGTTTGGCTTCGTCCTTTGAGCTTTGCAACAGCTTTTGACGCTCCTGCATCAGGCCGTCGTTTAGCTTTTTGACTCGTTGCGATTCCTGTGCAAGCAAACGCTTTTCTTCCTGCAAATCGGCAAGCATTTGTTCGTAGTTGCGACGAATTGTTTCGGCATTTTGCAGCACCTTTTCAAAGGCGACCTTTTCGTCTGACACGCTTTGCTTAGCAAGCGTAATTACCTGTTGATTCATGCCAAGCTTTTCGGCAATAGATATTGCGTTGGAGCTGCCCGGCACGCCCATGATAAGCTTGTAGGTGGGCTCAAAGGTTTGAGGATTGAACTCCATTGAGGCATTTTCGACACGCTCTGCCGTCAAGGAATACTCCTTAAGCTGGCTGTAGTGGGTGGTAATTAGGCATTTTGCGCCACTTTGACGCAAAAATTCGGTGATTGCAAGGGCGAGGGCAGAGCCTTCGTTTGGCTCGGTGCCTGCGCCTACCTCGTCTACAAGCACAAGGGAGGATTTGTCTGCCTGATTGAGTATATCCTTTAGGTTTACCATGTGCGACGAAAAGGTTGACAAGCTTTGCTCGATGCTTTGCTCGTCGCCAATGTCGCAAAACACCTTGTCAAAGTAGGACAAAATGCTGTCTTCCCTGCAGGGGACAAACAATCCCGTCATTGCCATAAGGGTTAGTAGACCTACCGTTTTGAGGGTTACGGTTTTGCCGCCGGTGTTGGGTCCCGTGACCACAACTACGTCAAAATCCTTGCCAAGCTTGACCGAAATTGGCACTACCTTGCTTGGATTGATTAATGGATGGCGTGCGTTTTGGATATCTATTACGCCATTGTCGTTTAGTATTGGGCGCTTTGCCTTGATGGATACGGCATACTTGACCTTGCTGAATAAAACGTCAAAATGCACTATTACTTGCTGTGTACGCAGCAAAAAATCGGCAATTTTGCCAACACGTGCTGTAAAAGCCTTGAGAATACGGCGAATTTCGTCCTTTTCGGCAAGGATTGCCTCACGCAGCTGGTTGTTTAGCTCGACAATTGCCATTGGCTCGATAAAAAAGGTGGAGCCACTGCCCGAGGTGTCGTGAACAATGCCGTTGACGTAGGATTTGTACTCGGATTTTACGGGAATTACGTACCTGTCGCCACGCAACGTGACAATACTATCCTGTAAATACTTGGACAACTCGCCACGCTTTGTGTAGCTGACAAGCTTATCCTTGATGTCGGCATTTATTTTTTTGATTTTACGACGAATTGCATATAAATCGTCCGAAGCCTTGTCGTTGATTTCTTCCTCGGAGATGATGGCAAAGTCGATATCCTCCTCAAGCTGACGATCGCAGTATATCAGGGCAGCTTGCGACTGAAGCGCAGTTGTATCTATCGCTTCAAATTGGCGCAAAAGGCTGTTTTGAAGCAAACGAGAGGTGCGCAAAAGGCGCATAACGCACAAAAGCTCGCCTGTAGATAGCATCGAATCAACCTTTGCTTGCTTAAAAATTTGCTCGCAATCGTCAATAGAGCAATCGGGAGAGCCTTCGACGTCGTAGTACTTTGAGGCTTGGTGTGTTTCGGTTAGTAGCTGTTGAGCATCAGCAAAGGTTTGTGCCGGCAAAAGGGCGTCAATTTGCGCCTTGCCCAATTTGCTTTGTGCAAAGGTTGAAAGCTGACTAAGCACCGAAAAATATTCCAATTTGTTTAGTGTTTTTTGTGTAATCACGTTAGTTTACCTTGTTAAATAGTCTGCCCTTGGTGCAATTAGACATGTCCAGTCCTTCTAAATCGTATAGCTGCAGGGTGGAAAAATCAGCTGAGCCTGCTTTGAGAAGGTGTTGAGTTGCACAATCAAAGTCGACCAAATAGTTGAATGGTTTGAGATTTATACTGCCGGGCGACAATCGCTTGCCGTTGACAAGCTCGAAGCTGCAGGATTTGCAAAGTCTACGACGGATGTAAAATTTGTTGCCCAATTCGTCAACGTAGCTTAGAGAATTGTCAAATTTGCACGTTTGGCAGGTTTGATTTGTGTTGAGCTTGTTGGGACAATGCATCAAATGCATCAGTTTTACCCTGCCGTAAACAAATTTGTAGCCCTTGGAATGGGCAATTTGCGACGTTTCGTGCAAGGTAAGCTCGTTTGAGTAGAAAAACGCCTGTGCCGTTGTGTCAAAAAGCAAGATTGTAGGCAAATTGTAAAGATTCAACCCCGTCCCAGCAACATACGGAATGTTGTTTTGCAAGGCAAATTGCACTGCGCCCACGTTGTTTGCAACAATACCAAAACCTTTGGGCAAAATTTGCTTGACGTAATCCAAATTTGTAAAGGGTGGCAAATCTACGTAGCACTTAGCTGTTGCAATTTGTGCAAATTGCTGCAAGGATTGTTGAGAAATTTCATCCAAATCCAGCACTACGCCCAAAATGGAACAATCCTGCACGCATTGCAATGCGTTTACGGAGCTTACAACGGCAAAAATTTGATTTTGCGTTGGATTGTAGGTTGCTTTTGGCAATTGGTAGCCTGCCACTTCCCCACGATTTAGATTTGCATTGTATGCTACAACAATTTGCTGTGATAGCTTGTCCAATGCATGACGGCGCAATTGGTTTAGGACACTCTTTGGCAAGAAGCATCCGTTGTTTTTTACTACTATGTTAGTAATAGTATAGCAAGTATTGCCGGTTTTTTTTAATTGTTGGGCAATTTCTTGCTCAGATGTAGGTATATTTGTTGCCAATTGGCAAACATGCTCGGATTGCACCTCCACTTTTGTGTCGCCAAATACAGCTTGTAAAATTGCATTTTTGCCTTCATTTGCTACAAAACTAAACGCTGCAGGAAGAACTTTTTGTTGATTTTCGACACGTGCAATTTGAGCCAAATCACTTGTAATATGGCAGCAATCGCCATTTTTAAGACTTGCTGTAGAAGACAGGCTAACAAAACAGCCACTTTCGGAGGCCACTGCCGAGCCTATTTCCAGCCCATTGCGCAACACCTTGAAGCTGTCACCCTTTTGAACGTTGAAGCATGCCCTTAGTTTGCCATTTGACACCACTCCCACATATTCGCCAAGATGCCCTTGCACGTTGGGATAGATTACAGGATGTTTGTCACCACGCAAATAGACGTCAGACAAATAGTCTCCACGATTGTAGATGCGCTTTAGCCTTGACAAATGGGTGTTGTCGTGCTTGAAGCCGTTGGCAAACACCTCCGAATAGACGCTTGCGCACTCTCCTGCATAGGCCGCACGACGATTGCGACCTTCTATTTTGAAGGTGGACACTCCTGCGTCAAGCAAGCTTTTTGCAGTTGTTAGGCCACACATATCCTTTGGAGACAACAAATAGCCTTGCTTTGCCTTTTTGCCTGCAAAGTAGCTTGTGTAGTACTTTCGACATGGCTGTGCACAAAGCCCACGATTGCCGCTGTTGCCTCCAACAAAGGAGGACAGCAGGCATTGGCCTGATTGACAAACGCACATTGCGCCATGCAAAAAGCTTTCCAGCTTGACGTCCACTACGCTACTTATTTGCTTAATTGCACTAAGTGGCGTTTCTCGAGCCAAAACAACGGTTGTTGCGCCAAGGTCTTTTACAAATTGTGCACCATACACGTCGTGCACGTTTAGTTGGGTGCTTGCAACAATTTCACACCTGCCGGGAAAAGTTGCAGCGTATTTTATAAGCGCCAAATCGGTCAAAATGATGCCATCGGCATTGCTTTTGTAGATTTTGTCTACCATTTGTACGGCATCCATAAACTCCGATTGCTTAAGCGAGGTGTTTAGGGCAACGTACGTCTTGACTCCATACAGGTGGCAGTAATTTACCCATTGACAAAGGTTGTCCGACGTAAAATTGTCGGCCTTCATACGGGCGTTGAACTTGTCCAGTCCAAAATATACTGCATCTGCACCATTTTGCACAGCACAAACAAGTGCTTGATGGTTGCCTGCCGGGGCAAGAATTTGGTAGTTTTTTGTCATTGTTATCTTAGTACTGCGTCAAACCTGACGTTTAGCTCCTTGAGACATTTGTTGATTTGCTTTTCGACGTCGGAATCTGCCAACGTGCGCTCCTTATGTCTGAATTGAACGGAAATTGCAATGCTCTTTTTGTTTTGACCAATTGCATGTGAGCGATAAACGTCAAACAAGCTTGCGCTTTCGCAAAGTGGACAAACGGCAAGGATTGTATCAAGCACCTCTTGCACTGCTACGTCCTCAGCCACAACAAGTGCAAAGTCACGCTCGATGGATGGGAATTTTGCAAACGGAACAAACTTTGGTTGCGCTTGCTTAGCGTTGTACAATGCGTCAAAGCTGATTTCGGCAACAAATACGCCCTCGGTTACGCCAAAGTTTTTGGCAATTTGAGGATGGATTTGACCAAATACGCCTGCAAAGCTGCCATCAACAAGCAATTTTGCCGAAATTCCGGGATGAAGATAGGGCACGTCGGCACGCTCCAGCTTGATATTGCTGTTAAACACCTTGGCAAGCGTCAAAACCTCTTGTCGGAAAGTATCGAAGTCGCCTGTGTCACGTAGCAAGCAGATGCGCTTTTCCTTCACAGGAAGCTCGACAAGGGGCAATGCCTTTGGCAAATATGCCTTTCCGTGTTCAAACAGCTTGAAGCCCTTGTTTTTGCGACTTTGGTTTAGCGCACAGCATTGCAGCATGTTGGGAAGCAACGTAAGATTCATTAGGCTAAGTTCCTCACCGATTGGATTGACAATCTTGATGTTTGCCGTAACGTCTGCGCCATCGGTAGTCAATTTGTCAAACAACGCTTTGCCACCAAATGGATAGAAAATTGCTTCGTGGTAGCCCAATCCGCACAAAACGTCGGTACACTTGTCTTGGTACTTGGCAACGTCGGTTTTGCCGCCGTTTGTGATGTGCGATTGTTGCATAAGGGTGCCCACAATGTTGTCGTAGCCATATACACGGATAAGCTCCTCGATGATGTCGCAATCACGTGCAATGTCGTCACGATATGCAGGCACTTCGCAGGAAACAACGTCGCCATCAATTGTTGTAGCAATGTTTAGCGATTGCAAAATTTTGACAACCTGACAGTCATCAATTGCAATTCCCAAAAGCTGCTTGATGCGTTGCTTGTTGAATACAACGCTGGTTGATTGTGGGCACTCTGCTTCGATGGCAATTTTGCCACCCAAAACCGTGCCACAGCCAAGCTTTTGGATTAGATGCAGGGCTCTTTGCAGGCCAAGATTGGTTGTATACGCATCGATACCCTTTTCAAAACGAGCAGAAGAATCGGAGGACAAGCCAAGATTGCGACTGCTGTGACGGATATTTTCACGCTTGAAGCGTGCTGCCTCCAGCATTACGCAGGTTGTTGTGTCCTTGATGCCGGAGTTGGCGCCACCCATGATGCCTGCAAGCCCTACCGCCTTTGTAGCATCGGCAATTACAAGGTAGCCGGCATTAAGCTTATACTCTTTGTTGTCAAGAGCAACGATTGTTTCGTCTTGATTTGCACGTCTTACCACAATTTGCTTGTCGCCCAAATCGGCATAGTCAAATGCGTGCATGGGTTGACCAACCTCCATCAATACGTAGTTGGTTACGTCAACAAGGTTGTTGATTCCGTGAAGCCCCACTTTTGCCAAACGAGAGGTCATCCAAAGAGGCGACCTTGCAATTGTAACATCCTTGACACCTTGCATGTAGTAATTTGGACATAAATCGGTTGCCACCACCTTGACGTCAACGTAGTTTTGGGTAGAGTCGTCTACGCACGTAACGGAGGTATCAAGTGGACGACAGGTTGTGCCCAATGCAACGGCAACCTCACGAGCAAGACCGTATACGCTGTTGCAATCTTGACGGTTACTTGTAACTGCAACGTCAATTACGTAGTCGTCAATGCCTACTTCAGCACGGACGTCGCTGCCCACGACGGCTGTTGGCTGCAAAACAAGCACGCCATCGGTATCAGCATTGGGGTAGTAATCGCCATTGATACCAAGCTCCTCAGCGCCACAAAACATGCCCAAAGATTCGACGCCACGCATCTTGCCCTTGGTGATTTTTAGTCCGTTTGCAAGATGACTGCCGTGCAAAGCAACGGGAACCTTGTCGCCCTCGGCAACCGTTTGCGAGTTGGTTACGATTGCAATTTGCTCGGCGCCTACGTCTACTTGGCATACACGTAGCCTGTCTGCGTTAGGATGTTGCTTAATTTGCGTAATTTGGCCAACTACAATGTTGGTAACGTTGGCGCCAAGGTAGATTACTTCCTCGATTTCCAAGCCAATATCTACCATTTTTTTGCACAACGTATCTATATCGACGTTGATGTCAACGTACTCTTTCAACCACGAAATTGGTGCTTTCATTGTGATTTTACCCCCTTACTTTTTGAATTGACGCAAAAATCTTACGTCGTTTTCGTAAAACAATCTGATGTCAGGAATACCGTATTTGATCATTGCAATACGCTCAACGCCAAGGCCAAAGGCAAAGCCTGTGTACCTTTGGCTGTCTACACCACAGTTTTCCAACACTTGTGGATTGACCATACCTGCGCCAAGCACTTCGATCCAGCCTGTGCCCTTGCACAACGAGCAGCCCTTGCCACCACAATTGCTGCAGGTAAGGTCTACCTCGACGCTTGGCTCGGTAAATGGGAAGTACGAAGGACGGAAGCGAACCTTTGTATCCTTGCTGAATAGATTTTGCGCAAGGTACTCCAAGGTGCCCTTTAGATCGCACAGGGTGATGTTTTCATCCACTACCAAGCCCTCGATTTGGTTGAATACGGGCGAGTGAGATGCGTCGCTGTCCGAACGGTAAACCTTGCCGGGCGCAATCATCTTGATTGGGGGCTTTTTGACCTCCATCAAGCGTGCCTGCATGGGCGAGGTTTGCGTGCGCAACAGGATGCCCGGCGCAATGTAAAAGGTGTCTTGCATGTCACGGGCAGGGTGATCCTGTGGGATGTTTAGCGCTTGAAAGTTGTAGTAATCGGTTTCGATTTCGGGCCCTTCAAGCACTTCAAAGCCCATTGTTACAAGCAGGTTGCTGATTTCGTTTTTGACCATTGTGATGGGATGAATCGTGCCTGCTTGGGGGCTGCTGGTAAGGCTGACGTCAACACGTTGGCTGTTTAGCTTTGCAGTAAGCTCGTTTTGTTGAAGTGCAGCTGTTTTTTCGTCCAAAAGAGCCTCAAGCTTTTTGCGAAGCTCGTTGATTTTATTGCCTATTTCGGGACGTTGTTCGGCAGGGTAATCCTTGATTCCACGCAAAAGCAATGTTACTTCGCCACTTTTGCCAAGGTACTTGACCTTTACTTCTTGCAATTGCTGTGTCGAATTTGCATTGGCCATTTCTTGCAAAAAGGTTGTTTCGATTGCCAAAAACTTGTCTGTCATGATTTCCTCCTAAAATAAAAGCCCGATAAGCAAAATGCCTATCGGGACGAATTGTTTGATCGTGGTACCACCCAAAATTTGATTGCAACCACCATTGCAATCCTCATTGGACGTGTAACGCTGTCCGGACGTAAAGGGCTACTTGCTGATGCGTTGACCCCTTCTACTACAAAATGAATATCTTTTTGCCTTGGTGTGGGCTTTGCACCATCCAACCCATCTCTTGTGGCACCAATTGGCAAACTCTTGTGTTTTGTCGACGTATTTATTTATTAAATTACTACTATTATAACAAACAAATACGGATTTGGCAACTGATTTACAGCAACTAATTGCTGCCCCAAACCATTCCGTTGAGATAAGTGTCGGGAATTTTGCCAACCAAAATGCTTTCGGTAAGCAAAACAGGGGTGTCAAGCGTTACGGTTGAGCTGCGATTAGGCAACACTACGTCCACCTTGCTTGTAATTTCAAGATAGATTTTGTGGAGCGTTTGGTTGATGCCTGCGCTTTCGAATTGCGAATAAACCTTGCAGGCAACCGAGCCGATTGGCTCAACACTAAACTTGACCTTTGGCCCACTACCAATGAAAAAGGTGACTCCCGACAGGGTGCCAATGGGGATGCTGATGGACAAATTTTCGATGGAATTGATTTTGTCCTCTACAATCTTGGCAGTATCCTTTGCAATTTTGCCAATTACAGCCGAATTTGCCTGTAACAGGACGACGTCCCCCACCGAATTGTGCAAAACAGTTACTAATTGTTGGTCACAAAGTTCGCTCATTACGCTGTAAACGGCATCGTTGACTGCATTTGCCGTGATGGAAAACACCTGCGCATTGGCGTAGTCCAGCGCTACTTGGCGTGCCGAATCGCTGTAGGAGGTTACAATGGTGACAACAATCAAAATTACAACTGCAAAAGCGATCAATCTTTTTACAATTTTGCGACGCTTTGCGCTGTGTTTAGTTACACGCATGTAGTATGACATACACCTCACCCTTTGTTTAGTATATGCATACCACAGCCTATTGTTTACTTCTACTTTCGCTTTGTGCGTGGAGTAAACACCACGGAAACAATATATCCACTTACAATTGCAACGGTTATGCCCATTGCAGTTGCCGACAATCCACCCTTCAAAACGCCCCAAAAGCCTTCCGTTTCGGCCGCCTTTACTGCGCCCTTTACAAGCGCACAGCCAAACCCACTAATCGGGACGCTGGCACCTGCGCCTGCAAACTCTATAAGCTTGTCGTACAAGCCAAAGCCCTGCAAAATGGCTCCTGCAATCAAAAACAGCACCAAAATTTTGCCGTTGGTTAGGTGCGTCAAATTGATTACGATTTGACCAATCATGCAAATGGCACCACCTACCAAAAATGCCTTAAGAAATATCATCGCAAACCTCCTGTGTTGAGCAAATTTCCACCAAATGCGCTATTGCAGGGATGGAATCGCCTTGAAATGACGTTGTTGGACTCATCAATGCCCCCGTGCCCACAAGCAGCATTCGCTTTATTTTGCCTTTTTTGAGGTTGGAAAGCACGATTCCACTAAACACAAGTGCGCTGCATGCAGCACCACTTCCTCCTTGGTAGGTTTGCTGTTCTTCAAAGTACAGCGAAGCCCCACAATCGGCGCAATTGTTTGAGAGATCGTAACCCTCCTTTGCCATAAGCTCCACCAAAATTTGCTTGCCGAGTTTACCCAAGTCGCCCGTCAAAATTAGGTCGTAATCGCTTGGATGCGTATCGGTTGCCCTAAAATGCGCAATCAAGGTGTCCTTTGCTGCCGGCGCCATTGCTGCACCCATGTTGTTGACGTCCATTATGCCGTAATCGACAACCCTGCCTATGGTTGCACGTACAATTTTGACGTTGGATTGCGTGCAATCGTTGGTAAGCATACAGCTGCCGACACCTGTTGCCGTCCATTGCGTGACGGGTGAGCGCAAAACACCCAGCTCCAATGGGTAGCGATACTGCCTTTCGGCAGTTGAAAAATGGCTTCCAGCAAGACAAATTACGTTTTTTAGGTAGGATTGCACCATTGTTGAGCCTATGATTAGCCCTTCAACAAAGGTTGCACACGCATTGTACAACCCCAAAAAGGCAACGGGATGCTTGCGCATGGCAAAGGAGGTGGATACGGTTTGGTTTAGCAAATCGCCACCCAACACCAAATTGACCTCGTCAAAGCACAAATTAGATTTTGCCGCAATCCCCTCGATGGCAGTTTCAAACATTTTGCGCTCGGCATGCTCAAAGGTATCCTCACCCATCATGTCATCCTTAAGCTGTACGTCAAAGTGACCACGCAAGCATCCATCCGACTCCTTGGGGCCGGCAATTGTAAAGCCATCCTTGACGTAGCAATTGTCAAAGGAAATTGTTCTGTGCTTGTAATACGCCATACTAACCTCCAATAATAAGCCTGATTGTGCCAATTAGCACGGCAAAAAACACACCGTTGACAATGACGGGCCCTGCAACCAAAAACATTTTTGCACCTAT
>JAFVXX010000129.1 GCA_017500905.1 Clostridia bacterium | reverse complement strand
CCAGCTTTGCCTCGGTGTAACGCATTGCCGCTGCGCCGTCGCCGTCGATGTTGCCAAAGTTTCCTTGGCCGTCGATAAGTGGCACGTTCATTACAAAATCCTGCTCCATATGCACTACTGCGCCGTAGATGGACGAGTCACCGTGTGGGTGGTAGCAACCCATGCAGTCACCAACGATACGAGCAGACTTGCGGTAGCCCTTGTTGGGTGTTACGCCTTGCTCGTACATACTGTACAAAATGCGACGTTGTACCGGCTTGAGGCCGTCCTCGACACGTGGCAATGCACGATCCAAAATTACGTGCTCGGCATATGGCATCATGGAGTCGTGCATTACAGACTCCATTGCCTTTACCAGCAGGTTGCTGCCATCGGCAAGCTTTTCCTTTTCCTCTATGTTACTTTCCAAGTCGAAAATATCAAGTTGTTTCATTTATGCTCTTTCTCCTTGTTACACTAATTCGTCAAACAACGTATCGCCTTCCTTGTTGAAGTCGGCGTGCTCGGTGATATACTGCTTGCGTGCGTCAATTTGGTCACCCATAAGCGTGGTTACCATGCGCTCTGCCTCGGAAAAGTCCTCGATTGTTACACGCATAAGCGTACGGGTTTCGGGATTCATGGTTGTTTCCCACAGCTGGTCGGCATTCATTTCGCCCAAGCCCTTGTAGCGTTGAAGCTCGTATCCACGGCCAAACTCGGCAACAACCTCTTTGAGCTCCTTGTCGTCGTAGGCGTACTTGACCTTGTCCTTTTTGCTTACCTTGTACAGGGGTGGCATGCCAATGTAGACGTGCCCCTCGGTGATAAGCTCCTTCATGTATCTGAAGAAAAACGTCAGCAATATTGCCCTGATGTGTGCGCCGTCCTGGTCGGCATCGGACAAAATGATGATTTTGTCGTACTTGAGGTCGTCAATGTTAAACTCGTCGCCCCAGCCGGTGTCCAGTGCTGTAAGGATGGATCGGATTTCCTCGTTGCTAAGCACTTGGTCGATGCGCTTGCGCTCGACGTTTAGTGGCTTGCCACGTAGTGGCAAAATTGCCTGAAAGCGTCTGTTACGTCCCGACTTTGCACTGCCGCCTGCGCTGTCGCCCTCTACGATAAACAGCTCGTTTTTCTTGGCGTCCTTGCCAGTGCAGCTTGCCAGCTTGCCAATAAGCGTTGTGTTGAAGATGCTGTTTTTCTGTCTGGTGACCTCCTTTGCCTTGCGTGCAGCCTCACGCACCTTTGCAGATGCAATGGACTTTTTGATGATGGTTTCGGCAATGGATGGGTGCTGGTCAAGCAGCTGTTGCAAGCCCTCGCTGGCAATGGCGTCGCAGGCTGTCTTTGCCTCAATGTTGCCCAGCTTGGTTTTGGTTTGACCTTCAAACTGCACGTTTGCCATCTTGACGGACAAAACGGCTGTGATACCCTCACGGAAATCCTCGCCCAACAAATTGTCGTCCTTTTCCTTTAGGTACTTGTGCTGACGTGCGTAGTTGTTAAACACCTTTGTCATTGCACTCTTAAAGCCCGTTTCGTGCATACCTCCCTCGGCTGTGGGGATGTTGTTGACGTAGGACAGCAAATTTTCGGTGTAGTTGTTGGTGTATTGGAAGGCAAACTCCAGCGTCAATACGTCGTTGGAGCCCTTCCAGTAAAATGCCGTTGCGTGCAATGGCGCTTTGTTTTCGTTTAGGTAGCCGACAAAGTCCTTCAAGCCTCCGTCAAACTTGTAGACGGCATGCAAAACGTCTCCGTCGTCGCCAAAGGCACGCTCGTCGGTGATTTCAAACTTGATTCCCTTGTTCAAAAAGGCAAGCTCTCGTATGCGCCTTGCAATGGTTTCGTAATCCATTTGCACGTTTTTGAATACTCGTGCGTCTGCCAAAAAGCTGACGGTTGTGCCGTGCGCCTTGCTTTTGCCAATCTCCTTTAGTGGAGCAACGGGCACACCACTTAGCACCTTGCCCTTTTTGTCGGTTGGGCTGTGGAAGGCTTGCTCGTACACCTTGCCGCCCTTGCACACCGTAACCTTTAGCCACTCGGACAATGCGTTGGTTACAGATGCGCCTACGCCGTGCAGACCACCCGAATATGCGTAGTTGTCGTTGTTAAACTTACCACCTGCGTGAAGCTGTGTAAATACAACCTCGACACCACTGATTTTAAGCTGAGGATGGATATCGACGGGGATTCCACGTCCGTTGTCCTTGACGGTTACACTACCATCCTTGTGCAGCGTAATTTCGATTGCATCGGCAAAGCCGTTGGTTGCCTCGTCGACGGCATTGTCGACAATTTCCCACAGTAGGTGATGCAAGCCCTTTGTGCCCGTTGTACCAATATACATACCGGGGCGCATACGCACTGCATCTAAGCCTTCCAAAACTTGTATGTGTTTTGCTTCGTAAGTTGTGTTTTTCACAAAAAACCTCCTTATAAAACGTGTTGTCATTAGATTTTTAAGCATTTTTTGGGCAAGACAAAGCCTTTGCCGCAAACTGCAAATTACCTTTTACCATTATACCACAAATTTGACAATTTTGCAATACTATTTTGCAATATTTATGCAAAAAATTTGCTTTAATTTTAATATTAAATATTTATGAAATTTATTTCATAAATATTTATATTTTGCATATTTATGCTTTAAGTACAATTTTTATGCAAAATCAAAAGGCCCATCCACTTGGGATGAGCCTTACAAAAAGCAGTCAATTTGTTGACAATGAGTGCGTCAGCCTTGCAGCTTGCTGTCTAACCAATCAAGCACGTCTTGGTAGACTTCTTGTTGGTTGGTTTCGTTGAGTATTTCGTGGCGTGCGCCCTCGTACAGCTTGACAGTCAAGTCCTCCACCTTCATACGCTTGTAGTAGCCGACCAGCTTTTTGACGCCCTTACCGTAATTTCCAACGGGGTCCATGCTGCCCGATGCTACCAGTATCGGCTTGTCCAATGCCATGCCCTTGCGCTGATTGGGTGCGTACAGCTTGGCAATGCCATCCATAAAGGTGTAGTAAAAGTTGGCGCTGCACACAAAGCCGCACCAATCGTCGTCGTTGTACCTGGCAACCTGGTCGGCATCACGGCTTAGCCAATTGTTTTTGCCGGGAATCTTTTTTTCGTACATGCCAAAGGACATGTCTGCAAGCAGCTTTGCAGGGAAGTTGCCTCCGTTCTTTTTTATCATACCCTTGGCAAGTGATTTGCACAGAGCAAAGGTAAAATCCTTCATGTAGTTGCTGCCACTAAGCACGTAGGCTGCAACGGGAGGGTTGGCATTGATGACAGCCTGTGTGACAAAGCTGCCATAGCTGTGGCCAAACAACACCACAGGCAAGCCAAAGCGCTGTGCGCAGTAATCCACAAGGGTGATTTGGTCCTGCACGTTGTTGGCAAAAATGTCGCCGTGGTCGTAGCCCAAGGTGAGTGGACTGGTTGCGCCGTGCCCACGATGGTCGTTGGCAACCACTACGTAGCCGTTGGCATTCAAAAACTTGGCAAAGTGATCGTACCTGCCCGAGTGCTCTGCCATGCCGTGAGCAATCTTGACTACAGCCTTGGGGCACTCTACCTCGTCCCAAACGTATAGCTGCAATGGTTTTCCGTCAAAGGAAACAAATTTTTCCGTCTTCATACTACACCTCCACCGAATTTACCTATATTATATATTTGTTTTTGCTCAATGTCAATATGGTTTGACTAATTATTTTGCATCAGTTGAATATACTAATGGTATGAAAATTATGTTTACCGGAGGGGGCACGGCAGGTCACGTGACACCCTGTATTGCACTTATGCAAAGGCTTACAGACCATCAGCTTTGCTACGTTGGCACCAACGCAATGGAAAAGCAGCTTGTACAAAATTGCGGCTTGGACGTGGATTACCACCAAATTGATGCAGTCAAGCTTCAACGCAAGCTTAGCCTAAAAAATCTTTTGATACCCTTTGGCTTTGCAAAAAGCGTTTGGCAATGCTGCAAAACGCTGCAACGGGTACGCCCCGACGTAGTGTTTAGCAAGGGAGGGTACGTTGGTTTGCCCCTTGTTGTGGCTGCAAAATTGACACACGTCCCCTGCATTACGCACGAAAGCGATGCAACAATGGGGCTTGCAAACAAATTGTCCGTGCCCATTTGCGACAAGGTGCTTAGTGCCTTTGCCTGCCACAAAAAGGCAACCGTGGTTGGCAGCATTTTGCGCAAAGAAATTGGCAATGGCAACAAATCAAAGGGGCTTGCCACAATGGGATTTGACGGCAGCAAGCCTGTTTTGCTGGTGTTGGGTGGAAGCCTTGGCGCACAGCAGCTGAACAATCTCGTTGCAGATTGCCTACAGCTTAGACAGCAGTTTGACGTGTTTGTGATTTGTGGCAAGGGCAAGGATGCCAAGGGATTGCGCTGCGCATCCTACGTGGACAATATTGCCGATTTGTACGCAGCAGCAAGCATAGCAATTACACGCTGTGGCAGCACCACTCTTGCCGAGCTTGTAAAGGCACGTGTTCCATTTGTGGGGGTACCATTGGTCAAAAACAGCCGTGGTGAGCAAACTGCAAACGCAAGATTTTTTGCCAAGCAGGGGTGTGGAATTGTGCTGGACAATCCAACTGCCAACCAACTGCAAAACGCAGCAATATGCCTGTACAACAATCGCTTGGCATATCAATCCAACCAACAACGATTGGTTGTCGACGGCACCGACAGGGTGCTGCAGGCAATCCTTGCCTACGACAATCATCACAACAAGGCGTTGCGCAAAAAAGGGAGCAAGCACGCCCACTAAGACGACTTGCTCCCCTGCAATTTAGTTGTAGTTTTTGGCAATTTGGCTGCACTTTTCTACTACGGCGTTGCGCAGCTTTTCGGGCTTTTCTACCGTGGCGCCACTACCAAGCGACAGCACCTTGTCTACCACAAAGTCGTCAATTACAACCTTGGCACGTGCAATGTAGTAGTCGTCAATGGGCGAAACGCTTTCCAGCCCCAGCCACTCCTCCACCTTGGTCAGGCTTTGAGCGTTGACCGTCAGGATGATTTCCTCCTCCTGCTTGTCCTTGGTTACCGAGCTTTGTATTTCCTCCACGTCCACAACGTAGTGACGAGGGCGAAACTTGGTGTCGCAAAGCACCACGTTGACCATGCGTGACAGCTTGAAATATCTAAACTCCTTGCGCAAACGGCAGTAGGCATAGACGTACCAAACGCCATCCTTCATTACAAGGCTAAGCGGCTCAACGTTGCGTTGGGTTGCCTGCCCCTTTGCGTCGTGGTAGCACACAGCAAGCAGCCTGTTGTCCACTATCGCTTGGCGCACCTGCTGCAGCTTGCCATTAAATTGATTGCTTGCCGAGGTGGATACTACCAGCTGGTCGCCCAAAAGCAGGCCTTCGTCGTGCTTGCCCTTGCCAAGGCTTTTAAGCTTGTTTGCCAAAACCTGCTTTGTTTCGGTGTCGCTGCTGTAGCTGTCTACAATAAAGCACAGCTCGGAGTACTCCTTGTCGGTAAAGTAGGTGCTTGCCAGCTTAAATTGAGGAT
>JAFVXX010000128.1 GCA_017500905.1 Clostridia bacterium | reverse complement strand
TGACACGGATATTGTCTCCAACCAACGCATCGGCCGTTGATTTGCACGTCCGTAATTGAGCCTTGCGAATGAATACAAATTACTGCAGTAGCGGTGTCTGCCGCCTCGGCAACAAAGGATACCCCAAAGCTGTTGTGCGCAGGAGTAAGCCTAACCTTGTAGCCCTTGTTTTGATACAACCTTGCAACGTACATTACAAACTGCAATTCATCCATCAAATCAACCTGCTGCAGCTTTTCCTCGGCTGATTGCGCACCTGCAGGACGCCTACTGCTGTCATCAGCCTTGTCAGCGTCGTCTGCCTTAGGCAAGCGAGCCCTCTTTCCCGAAAACACAGCAATGCAAATGCAGGACGTAACAACCATTACGATACCAAAACACAAAACAATCCACTTTAGATAGGGCTCCACCTGTATTGTTGGCACGCAAAGGATGCATACGGCCAATGCGACTCCTGCAAGCAACCAAAATACGCCCCATAAAATGTTTTTTAACAATCTTTTTCTTTTACTTTTCATACTTTTCCTTGCCTATCTTAGCGTAACGCTTGTCAAACCTTTGTTGATTACACCAAATTTTCATTACCCACGAAACGGGTAGAACTTTTACCAATCGTACTTGCCAACGAGCAACAAATCCGTAAATAGACCTTGCCTTGCCCTTTTGAGCATCTCTAAATGCCTTGTCTACAACCTTTTGAGCGTTGTACATTACCGTGTACTTTACAATTACCTTTTCGCCTTGTTGCTTTTCGGAACGATTAAAAAACGCCGTCTTTGTCCAAAACGGGCAAACCACCGTGACCTTTACTTTGCGAGATTTAAGCTCGACACGCAAAGCCCTTGAGTAGCTGTAAACAAACGCCTTTGTTGCAGCGTAAACGTTTACGTAAGGAGTTGGTTGAAAAGCCGCAACCGATCCAAACTGCACTATGCGCGCGTCCTCACACATGTAAGGCAAGCAAGTGTTGGTCATTGCCACTAAAGCCTCGCAATTTAGCCTGATCATGTTGGTTGCTTGTTCGGTTGCAATTTGATCATATCTACCAAATTTGCCAAAGCCACTTGCGTTTACAAGCCAACAAACCTGTGGATTTAGCTGCTTAAGCAACGCATCTACTGCTTGCACTCCACCGTTTGTCAAATCCACAGCAAAGCAACGCATTGGAGTTTTTAGTTGCGATTTTACTTCATTGAGCAAATCTTCTTCCAAGGCTACGCCCCAAATTTCGTCCATACCCAAAGCATCAATCCGCAAGGCAAACTCTTTGCCCATTCCACTTGATGCGCCGGTAACAATTGCAATTTTCATACGCTTGGTCTCCTTATCTATATATATTATATAACAAAAACAAATTTTTGTAAGTAGTTTTGATACTATTTGACAAAAAAATTGCCTTGTTGATACAAGGCAATTAGATGCTTATTTTCCCCACTTAGGATTGATTTTGCTGTAGCGTGGCATGCCGTTGACGTAGGTGATTACATTTTCCCCCTCGATTAGTGGCTTGACGTAATCAAGGAGCTCCTGCGTGACGTAATCGCCACTTGGGGTAATCCACTCCTCCGGAAGATGCTTAACTGCATTTGCAATACTGTCCAAGCACTCGGTAGAAACTTCTACCTTGTAAGGATTGTTGCTTACACGGTTAAACACAACCATAAGGTTGGTTTTGCCTTGCGCCAAAGCTTGAACTGCCGTTACACCCGCAACGTAGGCTTCGTCCGTATCTGTTTTGCTTGTCAAATGACCTGCGCAACGTTGGGAAAGCGAAAGCTCAACAGCACGGGTTTTGATGCCGTAATCGCCTTGCATACGAACAGCCAAATAGTTGGCTACACCACCAAGTTGAAGGTGAGCAAAGCTGTCTACTGTGTTGTTTAGCGACAATGCACTTATGTAAGTGCCCTTTTCATCCTTGATACCCTCCGAAATGATTGCCAAACAGTGGCCCTTTTCGTTTAGTATCTTTTTGCTTTTTTGTGCAAACTCTTCAATGTTGAAGGGCTTTTCCGGCACAAAGATAAGGTCGGGACCAGCGCCTTGTAGGTTTGCCAATGCGCTTGATGCCGTAAGCCAGCCTGCATCACGGCCCATAACCTCTACAATCGTCAAACGGCCACGTTGGTAAACTGCCGTATCCAAAGCAATTTCGTGAGTAGTTGTTGCAACGTACTTTGCAGCAGAGCCAAAGCCCGGGCAGTGGTCGGTTGCAGCAAGGTCGTTGTCTACCGTCTTTGGTACGCCCATTACGTAGCACTCGTAATCGTGCGCAAGCATGTAACGAGCAATTTTGTTGCAGGTATCCATGCTGTCGTTGCCACCATTGTAGATGAAGTAACGAATGTTGTACTTTTTGAATACTTCCAAAATTTTGTCGTATTCCCAGCCACCTGCTTCTACCGATGGCAATTTGTGACGACAACTACCAAAAGCAGATGCCGGAGTAACCTTTAGCAGGTCTACCTCGATTGGATCAATGGCTCTTACGTCAATTAGGTCTTCGTTCAACACACCGTCAATGCCGTATCTTGCAGCGTAAATTTGGGTAAAGCAATCGTGCTTCATAGCCTCTTGAAAAACACCGCAAGCGCTTGCGTTGATTACTGCGGTTGGACCGCCGGATTG
>JAFVXX010000127.1 GCA_017500905.1 Clostridia bacterium | reverse complement strand
TCTCATAAAAATCTCCATAAAAAAAGTGTTTTGCCCAAATAGACAAAACACGTCAAAATGTAACTACCTATATGGTAGTTAGCACATAAAAATTACGTTTTGTCTTACTCGCCGAAAAAATCATTGATTGGGATAGCTATATTGTAGCAAAGAGTAGTTGATTTGTCAATACTTGGTGCAAATTTTACAAAAACACTTGCAAAAAGTTTACGTTTGTTTTACAATAATTGTAGCATACTTTTGCAATACACATCAGGAGAAACACTATGAACAACGTTACCATCCTAAACCACCCACTAATTTCTCACAAGGTAGCAATTTTGCGTGACAAAAACACCGATACAAAGCAATTTAGAGAGCTTATCGAAGAAATTACTACTCTTGTAACGTACGAAGCATTTAAGGATATACCTACTGTAGAGGTTGAGGTTGAAACTCCACTAGAAAAGACAACGCAACAAATGATTGTTGACGACAGCGTTGCCATTATCCCTATTTTGCGTGCTGGTCTTGGCATGGTAAACGGCGTACACAGCTTGTTTCCTACGGCAAAGGTAGGACACGTTGGTATGTACCGTGACGAGGAAACCTGTATTCCTCACGAATACTACTGCAAGCTGCCTGTTGGCATTGCAAACATGGTTGCCATTGTGCTTGACCCAATGCTTGCTACAGGTGGCAGCGCAATTGCTACCATCGATCTTCTTAAGGCAAAGGGCGTAAAGCACATTAAATGCATGCACATCATTGCTGCACCAGAAGGCATTGCAAAGCTTCACGAGGCGCACCCTGACGTGCAAATTTACTGCGCTACTTGCGACCGTCAACTAAACGAAGTAAACTACATTGTACCTGGCTTGGGCGACGCTGGCGACAGATTGTTTGGCACAAAGTAATTTGGGGGCAAAATGACAGAAAAACACGTTGTTTTGGACGAGCTCGCCGTAAAAAGGGCACTTATGCGCATTTCGCACGAGATTATTGAGCGTAACAAGGGTACGGAAAACCTTGCGCTTATTGGAATAATCACTCGTGGGTTGCCTATGGCAGAGCAAATTTGCAAAAACATTGAAAGCATTGACGGCAACAAGGTGGACCTTGGCTGGATTGACATCACGCTGTACCGTGACGACCTAAGTGAATTGGGCTACACCCCTACCGTATCTAACACAAAGATTGACTTTGACGTGACGGGCAAGACGGTTGTGCTTTGCGACGACGTGCTTTACACGGGACGCACCTGCAGGGCGGCAATTGAGGCCGTGCTTAAGATGGGCAGACCAAAAAGCATACAATTGGCTGTGCTTATTGACCGTGGCCACCGTGAGTTGCCTATCAGAGCCGACTTTGTGGGCAAAAACATACCAACCTCGCACAACGAAGTGGTTGCAGTTCAGTTTGCAGCCATTGACGGTCAAACGATTGTTAAGTTGATGGAAAAGGAATAAATTTTCAAAAGGTAACGCAAGGGCGTTGCCTTTTTTGATGTGGACGAGCAATTTGGACAACTTTTTGTATAAAATACAAAAAAATATTGACATTGCGCCACAAAAGGTGCTACAATTGTGTTGCGACGTAACTGAATATTTAAGACAAAGTATACTTCTTGGGTGGAAGTGTACCTTTTTCGCGTTACATGAATCTTTGTCTTAAAGTATTCTATGGTTGCGTCGCGGCAAAGCGAAAAACACACTTTTATCAGTGTCGTCTGCTTTGCAGGCGACACTTTTTTTGTTTGGAGGTAAAACAAATGAAAACAAAACGTTTACTTACACTACTTGTACTTGCACTTGTTGTTGCAACGTGCTTGTACTTAGTTGGTTGTGGCAAGTGCAAACATCCCGAGTTGGAAATAACGGTTGTTAGCAAACCAACCTGCACCACAGATGGTGTTACCAACTACGTTTGCTCTTCTTGTGGATATACGGAAACAAAAACCACACCAAAACTTTCGCAAACAGGTCACAATTACGTAGACGGCATTTGCACTGTTTGCAATTTCCTTGCACCTAGTACAAGTGATTTAGATTTTACACTAAATGACGACGGCAACAGTTACACCTGCACAGGCATTGGCAGTTGC
>JAFVXX010000126.1 GCA_017500905.1 Clostridia bacterium | reverse complement strand
GGTGCTGTTAGCCCTGTCGGGTGGCGTCGACTCCTCCGTCGTTGCAGCACTGCTTGTAAAGGCAATTGGCAAGCAATTGGTATGCGTGCACGTCAACCACGGATTGATGCGCAAGGGCGAAAGCGAACAAGTAGTAGAGGTTTTCCGCAATCAGCTTGATGCCAACCTAATCTATATCGACGCAACCGACCGTTTCCTGGATAAGCTTGTAGACGTTTACGAGCCAGAAACCAAGCGTAAAATAATCGGTGGCGAGTTTGTCCGTGTATTCGAGGAAGAAGCACGCAAGCTTTCTGGCATCTCCTTCCTTGCACAAGGCACAATCTACCCCGACATTTTGGAAAGCGACGGTGTCAAGGCTCACCACAACGTTGGTGGCTTGCCCGAAGATATGAATTTTATTGGCTTGGTCGAGCCTGTAAAGCTTTTGTTCAAGGACGAAGTACGTGTAGTAGGCCGTGCATTGGGACTACCTGCATCCATGGTAGACCGTCAACCATTCCCAGGTCCGGGTCTTGGTGTCCGTTGCACAGGTGCTATCACCCGTGACAGACTTCACGCCCTTCGTGAATCGGACGCAATCCTTCGTGAGGAGTTTGACAAAGCAGGCCTTACAGACAAGGTTTGGCAATTCTTCACGGTAGTTCCCGATTTCCGCTCCACAGGTGTTCGCAACGGCAAGCGTGTATTCGATTGGCCGGTAATCATCCGTGCCGTAAACACAGTAGACGCCATGACAGCAACCGTACCCGAAATCGACTGGGCAGTTCTAAAAAAGATCACCGACCGCATCCTTGCAGAAGTAGACGGTGTTTGCCGTGTATTGTACGACCTAAGTCCAAAAGGCCCTGCAACTATTGAGTGGGAATAATATTTACACTAAAAAACACAATATCTAACACAAAAAACCCCAAGTTATGTCAAAGCTTGGGGTTTATTATTATCCTAAATTGCAAAAGCAACCATTATATGCCAAATGTAAAGTATAGTTGCGCAATTTTGGGTTGAAAAAACCATTTTGTTGATGTATAATTTAGCCAACAACAAAAAGGAGAGTACAATTATGACAATGGGTAGCAGAATAGTGGCATTAAGAAAAGGGCTTTGCCTTTCGCAAGAAGATATGGCAGACAAAATCGGAGTAACAAGACAAGCTGTATCCAAGTGGGAAACGGACGTCAGTGCGCCTGATGGCTACAATCTTATTGCTTTGGCAGAAGTATTGAATACAAGCGTAGAATATATTGTTACCGGCAAGGTGATTTCCGAGCAAAAGGCAAAGGTGTCTGATGAAACGCCCTCTACGCACAAACGTAGCAATCTTTCAATAGTGGGATTTATACTTGTCGCAGGAGGCTTGCTTATGGCTATCATCGGCATGTTTTTGTCGGAAATTTGGTGTATCATAGGTGGCGTTGTTGCTGCAATTGGATTGGTTTGCGCTCTTGTAAAAAGCAAAAGGTCGTTGCTGATTGCATTATCTGCGTTGATTGCTGTAGCAGTAGTTGTGGTAATTTTGCTCACGTGCTAAACGTTCGTGTAGAAAGATATCACTTGCTCAAATGCCCAAATGCACAAATGTACAAATCAAGGCTTTGCAATTTGCAAGGCCTTTTTTTTGCGCAATTTTACCGGCAAAAAGGGTCAAAAATTCAAAAACACTATTGATTTTTCATCAAAGTTGATGTAAAATCTAAGCATAGAACGCTTGAAAAGGAGGTAATACCCATGAAAAACAAGCTTTTGTGTTTGTTACTTGCAACGGCAATGCTGCTAAGCATGCTTTTGCTTGCAGGCTGCGACATTTTCAACATTCCTGACGATGACGACGACCAATTTCCGCAAATAGACAACTCCGTAGACCTAAAGGAATATGCTCCAACACCAAGCGATGACGTCTACGTTGAGGGCGAAACCTATTACACCTCCAACGCCGTGCATCTTGTAACCGAGGTCAACGGCAACTACACGGTCAATCGCCCCTTTACTCTTGACAAAGACAATGTCAACAAGCGTATCTACTCCAACGTTTACCTCTACGAGGAAGATTTTGTACAAGTAATCTATTACAAAGACTTCAACGACCTTGGCAAGCTGTACGTAGTTTTGGCCGACCAAACGGATACGCAATACGTGCAAATACGAAACTCCACTGATGGCTCGCCACTGCAGATAGACGTAGTGCAACAGGGCGTTTACAATCTAATTTTGGACATTACAACCTTTGGCATAGATTTTGTCAAGGTGGACGACATCCAAACTCCCGTTTACGAAAAGGTAGCAAGCTGCGAGCTGTCTATCCACGTTTCGATGGATGACCACACCTATTGGCCAATGACTTTGGACGAAAGCACCAACGAGTACTTTGTCGAAAGGTATATCCCTTGTGGCGCATCCATTGGCTTTGGCAACCAATCTCGCACCTCACGCTACAATTTAACCGTTCCGTTTGAGATGCAAAACACCATTGCGTATTACGACAGCGTCAACAAGGGCAGCCTTCAAGTGCACGTTGGTGGCACCTACAAGGTGTACTTCAATGCAAAAACCTACGTCGTTCGTTTGGAATTGCAAAATCCCGACACGGCAACCTACTACTACCAAGTAGAGTGGCAGCAAGGCAACGTGCTTACGCCTGTGGGCAACCAAACCCCCTACTTGTTTGAGTACCAATTCGTAGCCCAAGGCAAGCCAACCGACCCCTACGTAGATATTCCAAGCTTTTTCCCAATGTTAGGCTGGAAGTACTCCCTGACGGTAGTCGACCCGGACGGCCTCACGGCATACGATGCTTACATCAAGGAGTCTGGCACCTACAAGCTTACAATCAACCTCAAGGACTTCACCCTTACGGTTGCTCGTGTGTAATCATCACAAAAGGCAATCAATCAAGGCTTTGCAATTTTTTGCAAGGCCTTTGTTTTTTGAGGTATAAAGGGCGTAATTTGGTGGTACAATAGTAGTGTTCAATATTAAATTTCACTCACCGAAACAAAAGTGCAACTTTTGCTAAAAATTTGGCAAAAACAGTTGACATTTTGTGCTTTCGGTGTTATATTTTAAGTATAAATTAGCAGTCAATCGGAGAGAGTGCTAACACTCAACGCAAAAAGTTGACAAGGGGACAAAATGTTATCAGACAGAAAGAAAAAAATCCTGTGCGCAGTAATTGATGGCTACATCGAAACAGCCCAGCCAATCAGCAGCAAGGAAATCCAACAACAGTATTTGCAAAATTGCTCGTCAGCAACCATACGCAACGAGCTGTCCGCATTGGAAAGCATGGGTTACCTAATTCAGCCGCACGTATCGGCAGGGCGTATTCCATCGCAGCTTGCATTCAGGATGTACGTCGACGAGCTTATGGGCAACGATCCACTCACCTCGCAGGATATCGAGGTGCTGGAAAATCACTTTGCCGGCAAAATCTCCTCCATGGAGGATTTGGTGGAAAACGTAGCCAAGGTAATTTGCGAATTGACCAACTACACGTCGGTTGTCGTCAAGGAGGATTTGTCCGACACAATCACCTCCATCAGGCTTGTAGATTTGTACAACGGCATGATGCTGGTAGTAATCGTCACCGACACACGCATTTTGAAGGATGCCATTGTCGAAATCCCCGTTGGCTTTACACCCGAAATGCTTTCAATGACGGAAAACTGGCTAAACAACATCTTTGTAGGCAAGCACATATCGCAGTTTTTAAACTTCAGCTATCCCTACACGCTTGTCAACAAGGAGTTTGAGCAATTCAACGCACTTTTCAAAAAGATTGTCGACGTACTCAAAAAGGTGTCGCTAGCTGGTGGCTACGACGTAGATTGCTACGGACACAACAAGGTGTTTGAGCACGCCGAGTTCAGCCAAACCTCCAGCGCAAAGCAATTTTTGGCAACGCTCGACCACAAGGAGCGACTTGCCGAAATCTTTACAACGGGTACTGGAGATGGTCAATTTACCATCAAGATTGACAGCCAAGACAGCATGCCGGAGGGCTACTCGATGGTGTCAGCCAAGGTAGCACTTGGTG
>JAFVXX010000125.1 GCA_017500905.1 Clostridia bacterium | reverse complement strand
TTTTGATGTCGACAAGCTCGTCTATCAAAAATATTATTGATCAAAAGTACAAGGAGTTTATAAAAAAGGCAACCAACTCGGTTTTTCCCAGCCTGATTGACGTAGATATCATTGTTGAGGATGATTTGGCGCACCTTGCCCCGGTAGAAAAGGAGGTTGACATTCCCGTCAATGAAAACTTTGTAAAAAACACCGAGGATGCAAGGCAGTTTAAGTCGGAGTACAGCTTTGAAAATTTTGTCGTAGGTAAAAGCAACGAATATGCATACGCCGTAAGCTGTGCCGTAGCAGAAAACCCCGGCAAGCAATACAACCCATTGTTTATTTGGGGAGGAGTAGGATTAGGTAAAACCCACCTTTTGCATGCAATCGGCAACGCAGTAAACAAAAAAATGCCCGAAAAAAAGACGCTGTATGTATCATGCGAGGCTTTTACCAACGAAATGATTGAGGTTGTGCGTGGTGAGGACCAAAGCGTAAAGAAAAAGTTTAGAAAAAAGTACCGCAACGTTGACGTTTTGATGATTGACGACATTCAATCGCTGGCAGGCAAGGAGGGTACGCAGGAGGAGTTTTTCAACGTATTCAACGAGCTGTATCTTGCAGAAAAGCAAATCATAATTTGCTCTGACCGTCCACCCAAGGAAATAAACATTGCCGAGCGTTTGAAAACAAGATTTTCAATGGGTATTATTGCAGATATTCAGCCGCCAAACCTCGAAACACGTATTGCCATTTTGCAAAAAAAGTGTATTGCACGCAAGCAGTACGTCAATATGGAAGTGCTAAGCATGATTGCCGAAAAAATTACAACCAACATCCGTGAGATGGAGGGGGTGCTTACCCGTATCATAAGCTACGCAAGCTTGGTGGGTGGCGATTGTAACAATATGGATATAGTAAACAATGCGCTTAAGGACTACTCGGACAGCAGCAAAGAAATGGTTACTATGGACAACGTTGTAGATGCCACCTGCGAATACTACAAGGTGGACAAGCAAGCGCTGCTTGGCAAAAAACGCAACAAGGAAATTGTTGTTCCACGTCAGGTTTGTATATATATCATTACAGATATACTAAGTATCCCGTTGATGTCCATTGGCGAGTACTTTGGAGGAAGAGACCATACAACCGTTATGCACGCGCGTGATAAAATTAGTGAGGAAATTAAAACAAATCCATCAATTGCTGCTCAAGTAAAGGATATTAGAGACAAAATTTACAATAGGTAAAAAAATGAAAAAACTTACACTACTTAGTATTTTGCTGCTGTCGCTTACCCTTTTGTGTGGATGTGTTACTCATCAGCATACCTTTGAGGATGAGTGGACAGCAGATCAAAACAATCATTATTACAAATCCAACTGTGGCCACGACGTTGTGGATGGATTAGCAGCACACACCTTTGGCTCGGGTGAGCAGGAGGGGGAAAACACCTACTACACATGTACGGTTTGTGGCTACGTCAAGGTGGAGGGACCACATATTCATACCTATGAAGACAAGTGGAGCAATGATGACACGCACCACTGGAAAGAGGCAAATTGTGGTCACGACGCAGTTGATCAACGTGGCGAGCACAGATTTGACACGGGTGTTGCAAATAGTGACAACACCGAAATTGTTTTTACTTGTCAAATCTGCAGCTACGAAAAGACCGAGCAGGTAATTGTTCACGAATGCGTCTTTGAAGGAGAGTGGCTGCAAAAAAAGGCAGCAACTATATTTGAAGAAGGTATTTTGTATCGCACCTGCACGGGCGAGGAATGTAATCTGGAGCAAACCAAACCACTTGCAAGGGTAGAGGTAATCAGTTTGCAGCTGACAAGCCTGCCAAGCAAGCTGGTCTACCTTGAGGGAGAGCAATTTGACCCAACCGGTATCAAGGTGATTGCTGTAGGAGAAGACGAATCACAAAACGACGTTACAAAAATTGTTACCTACGACAAAACTACACTAAGCAAGGGAGACACCTTTGTAGAGGTCAGCTTTGCATCTCGCAGATGCTTTGTAGAGATTGTTGTAGAAACACAGCAAGACAGACAAAAAATAAGCGTCAGTCAGGCAAAAAAGCAGGGTGTAAACAATGAGCTTGTTTTGGTAGAGGGCTACTTTGTTGGTGTTGCCGACGAGGGGTACAACCTGAGCAAGGAAATTTTGCTAAAGGACACCACAACCGACGACGTGATTGCCGTCCGTGGTGTAACGGACAGCTACGGTACCTGGCCAAACGTTGGATACAATTATGGAGATAAGGTGCGTTTGTACGGCAAGCTTGTACAGCTGACATACACAAGTGATGACAAAACCAGCCAAAACAAAATTTACCTCGACTTTGACAACCAACAAAATCCACAAAATATACTAGACACAATCGTTTCACAAAACAACGCCGTAAGCTACAATTTTGACCAAATGGTAGATCTTACCGATTGGAAGGATTGGCAAAAAACATTTAATCCGGAAAGTATTGAGGCATATACGTATGTTAAAATAAGTGGCAAAGTGTTTTTGAACAGCTTTACGGGCAATGACAACGTTGTAATCCACCGTGTACACGCCAACGCAGGCGCAACAACACTTGTAAACATCAAGCCGGACGCAGCTCGTGCAGCAGGCTTTAGACAAAACGTGCTGGAGCAAAATATTGGAGACGATTGGCGTAATTTGTTTAGTTACCAACAAGACAGCGCCAGCAAAATCTACCCCGGCGACGACGTCAATGTGGAAATTGTTGCCATTGTAACGGCAACCAACAGCGTCAATTACCAGCTGACAGTACTAAGAAGGGATTGGGTTGTAACAAATCCTACCAGCTTTGAATATACCAACCAACAGGTTGTAACAGAGGTGGCTTACGCCTTTTTCCGTCAAGGAACGCAATCAGAGTACGACATGACGAAGGGGCGTCGAGATTTTAACAGCTCACCGGAGGATGCAACGGCTGACGACGCACTTGTGCTGGATTGCAGCAGCTACGCAAACACTGTCTACTACGAAGCATTTGGCGAAAGCATCATCAAGGGGCAGGACGGCAGCAGCACGGCAACGCTTACATCATACGCAAAGACTAATCTTGGCAAAAAAAGTGACGTTGTTGGCTACTGGGAAACAGCCGACTACACCACAGAAGAGGATAGACAAGCTTTGCTTCAACAGGTAAAGGATATGCTCGAGGTGGGCGACTGCATTGTGTACAGACACGGCAAAACCGAGCCAACGGGTGGGCACGTAATGGTGTACGTGGGCAACGGCTTGCTGCTTCACAGCACGGGCACAAGCTACACCTATGCCAGCGATGCAACCAAAAGCTACGACAAGGCAACAAAGGACGAGCACAACATTGGCACGGTACAAACCATGTCGGTAGACGTTTTGTTTAAGCAAGACTCAAAGTTTGCCAAGAGATACCTTTTTTACACAACGGCAAGCGACTCTACCTTAAATTTCAGCCTGTTGCGTCCGCTAAACAGAAATCTTAAGCCCACTGCAAAAACTCAAAATCGCATGGATATGCAGGGCTTGGATATGGAAAAATCCGTCAGCGTTGGGGCGTACAGCTCAATTTACAACAACAGCACCGTCACCTACAACGTGAGATTGAGCAATACCTCAAGCGTGGATTTGACTAACCTAAGATACAGCGAAACATTGGGGATGTACAGCAGTTTTGTATCATCCGACACAGGCGTAAGAGCAAGCGGCAAATTGATTAGTTGGATGGGGGACGTTGCTGCAAACAGCACGGTAAGCATCAGCTACGTGGTAAAGGTGGCTACAACCGACAGACAAGCCGTTGTGGAAAGCAAATCCAACGTCAACGGAGTGAGACTTAATACCATCTACAACACGATTTCACACTACACAAAGGAGCAAATGCAGCTGGTTGCAAGCAAGGCGTTGCAATACGGCAGTGGTGGTGCAGGCTTTACAAACCCCATCGAGTTTGTAAAGGACGTCTACAAGCAAGCGCTTGGTGTTGATTTGACATCCAACACAGGCGTTGTGGCAACACTTGACGAGTTGATTGACGTCGACAACAAAACCTGCAAAAATGATACGGATTTGTCCAAAATGATTGCTCCTCATTTGTATGGAGGATTGGATATTTACTCGGGCTACACCAAGGATAAATTGCGTGTACGCTTAGTCGAAAAGGCAAATCTTGCCATAGGAGACGTTATCCTTGCAGAGTACGACGGCAAAAGCATGTCGGCAATTTACCTCGGAGACGGTAAGCTGGTTGCAATCTACAGCGAAACAGACGTCTGTGAGGTGGTGGACGTTGGTGATGAAGAATACCGTTTGAGTGGCAGCTACTACATATTAGATACAGTGCTTGCGCAACTTATTTCGTATGATAGATACGCAGTGCTTAGACCGTCATTTGTGTAAAAAACAACCTTTTGGGGCAACCAAGGCAAAAATGGTTGCCCTTTTTTGCTGTAAAAAATAAAAAAGTGACACAATTGTGTCAAAAATTGATGGTACCACTTGACAATATGCGTAAATATTTAGTAAAATATTTAGTGCAAAAATTTTTTTAAGGAGAAATCAAGCCTTATGACAAGAAAAATCAAAGCCTTGCTTTTGGTAGTGCTTGCATTGATGGTAGTGTTTACCTTTGCTGCCTGTGGGCATCAACACACCTACTCGGAGGAATGGACCTCCAACGCAACGCATCACTGGCAAGACGCAACGTGTAATCACGACGAAAAGAGATACGAGGGCGAGCACCAATTTGGCGCAGGCGAGCCCAACGCAGCAGGCACCGAGCTTGTTTATACCTGCCGTATTTGCAAGTATACAAAGACCGAGCCAATCCCCGTACACCAACACGTATACGAGGG
>JAFVXX010000124.1 GCA_017500905.1 Clostridia bacterium | reverse complement strand
GTCATATTTTACAAAAAAGTGCAAAAAATTTTTGCAACAAAAAAACACGCCCTATATTAGGGCGTGTAAATTGAAAAAACGGGTGGATAGCAAATTTTCCTACGGAATAGGATTTAATCCTTGCGGTAGGTGGGGCATTGGGAAGGTTGTGCCCACAAACGATATGCCTACAATATAAATTAGGATAGCGTGCGCAGTTGGTCCATTGACACGTACTTGCCGCCACTTATTTGGCTGATGACATCGTTGATGACGGGCAACGCCACTTGATAGGCATTGTTGGCGTCATCTACAAGCTTGTTGTAGCTGGCGTTGGAGGAATCCACCTGCTGTTGGTTGATAATTACCTTGTTTACTACGTGCTTTGCCGACATTGTTGTGTAATCTAAAAATACGATGTTTTCTACACTGTTGGCAGTGCCCGGGTTGTAGACACTTCTGAAAAATGCCAAAAGAGGCTTGGATGGATGGCCGTACACACTGACAACAACGCTCCAATCGGGTGCATTGATGCGAAAATCAACGTAGTCGTCCCATTTGTCTACGTACAAATTGAAGTACTCGTAGCCATCGGGCTGGGATGCGTTGAAGGTGGCGCCATCTATCATTTGATAAAACTCTTGGTACTGAGGGGTGGTTTTGACCTTTCCACACCCTGCAAAGGTTAGGGCGCAAACAAGTAGCAACACTACTGCTACTGCTGTAAGCTGTTTTTTCATACAAATACCTCCCGTTTGTTGTTGATACAATTATACCAACGCAAAAGGCAAATGTCAATAGGCAAAATTGTTAGTAGCCGAGATACTCGACGCCAAGCAGCAAAATTTCGTTTATCTTTGGATTGGTGATTTTGTAGTACAGTATTTTGCCACGCCGTTCAAAATCCACCATGCCCAAATCTCTTAGGGTTTTTAGCTGGTGCGACACGGTGGTTTGGTTGGTTTCCAAAATGTTGGCAAGGTCGGTTACGCACAAGGGCGAAATGGCAAGCGCCGATAGTAGCCTAAGCCTTGTGCAATCGGAAAACACGGCAAAAAAGCGCGCTATTTTGGTGGTGGATGCCTTGTCGGGCAGGTAGTACTCGATATCCTGCAGCACGTTTGCTGTTGCCATCAGCATATAAAACCCCCTCCTTTGTTGAAAAATTTTGTTGTAAAAAGCGTAACATAGTAACGTTGGCGCATTTTGTTGCATATTGTAGTAAAAAAACAACGTTTGTATTAAGGAGGACAAAATATGTCTTTTTCGCAGGATTTGCTTTACCTTTTGTTGCTTTACGCTGTGTTGGATAGAGGCAACAAGCTGTCGCTAAATACGGGGCTTATAATTGCATTTGGCATTTTGCTGTTTAATTGCTACTTTGGCAACCGTTGCTGCAACGGAAATAGCAATGGCAATGCAACTACGATATCTAACGGCAACCCATTTTCGTTGATAAACAATTTTTAGGACTCCTTCCACCACAGGTGGTCCCCCTCCCTCGGGAGGGAGGTAAGGACGGTGCGGATTTGATCTTTGTTGATAACAACGGACGACCAATGGTCGCCCCTACGGTGATGCGGTGATTTGGCTTTGGAGAAAACTTGGCGGGACGTCGTGGACGTCGTCCCCTACAAATTTGGCAATCCAATTGGTTGGCATAACTTGTGCATTAAAAAAGACACCCCTGTGGGTGTCTTTTTGTTTTTGTGCAAAATTACTTTGCTTTTACAAGCGCTACTGCCTTGGCTACGATGTCGTCGGCTGTTAGGTTGTAGTCACGCTTGAGGTCATCCAGCTTGCCTACTTGGCTTACCTTGTCAAACACTGCGATTGCATCGCATCTGGTTGGAAGCTTTGCCGACAAAAGCTCGCAAACTGCGCCGTACAAGCCACCGTGTACCGAGTGGTTTTCGACCGTAAGCACTGCCTTGGTTTTGCTTGCTGTGTTGAGGATTGCTTGTTCGTCCAAGGGCTTGATGGTGTGCACGTTGATAAGCTCGGCTGAAATGCCTTGCTCGGCAAGCTTTTCTACAGCTTGCATTGCGTCGTACACGCAAATGCCCGTTGCAACGATGGATACGTCGCTACCTTGCTTGACGGTGGTTGCTTTGCCAAGGGTAAACTCCGTTTCTTCGTCAAAGAATTTGTCGGTTAGCTTACGTGGCATACGAAGGTAAACACTGCTGTCTACGTCTACGATTTGTGGCAAAAGCTTGCCAAGTTGAACGTAGTCGGTTGGATCTACGATTACAACATTTGGCAAAGCACGCATTGCGGCAACGTCCTCAAAGGACATGTGCGTGCCACCGTTTGCCGTAGCGTAGATGCCGGGGTCGTAGGCAACAACCTTTATTTTTTGATTAGAGTAGCTTGCAGATACTGCAATTTGGTCAAAGGTGCGGCGAGATACAAAGGGTGCAAAGCTGTGCACAAAAGGTACGTAGCCGTAGGCCGCAAGGCCTACTGCAATACAAGTCATGTTGGCTTCGGCAATACCGCAGTTGATTGCACGACTGGGATATTGTTGATAAAGTGGTTTGGTGCCACCTGCTGCTGCAAGGTCGGCATCGAGGATGACAATTTTGTCGTTTGCTTCCATAAGTTGCGACATTGTTGCAACGTATTGTTTACGCATTTCCATTGTTGACTGTCCCTCCCCTTGTTAGTTTAGCTCTTCCAGAGCCAATTTGTATTGCTCGTCGTTGCAGTTGGTGCTGTGTACACCAACGCCCATTGCCTCGTAAAAGCTTACGCCCTTGCCCTTGACGGTGTTAAGCACTATGCAGTTTGGTACACCCTTGGTGATACCCTTGATTGCCTTTTCGATTGCTTGGTGGTCGTGTCCGTCGATACGTTGAGTTGCAAAGCCAAAAGCAGCAAACTTTTGCTCAAAATCCTCCACCTTCAACACGGCGTCGGTTGTGCCGTCAATTTGAAGCCCGTTGGCATCTACAAACACTACAAGGTTATCCAACTTTTTAGCGCCGGCAAACATTGCTGCTTCCCAGTTTTGGCCTTCTTGAAGCTCGCCGTCGCCCACGATTGCATACACCATTGCGTTGTCGCCTGCTATTTTGCTACCAAGAGCAAGTCCGCATGCGCAGGAAAGTCCTTGGCCTAAGCTACCTGCCGTCATGTCTACACCGGGTGTCAAATCCATGTTGCAGTGGCTTGGAAGCTTGGTGCCAAGCTTGTTGAGAGTAAGTAGTTGATCTTCTTCAAAGTAGCCCTTGTAGCAAAGAGTTGCGTACAATGCCGGACCTGCGTGGCCTTTGCTTAGTACAAGTCTGTCACGGCCGGGCATTTTGGGCTGTGCAGGGTCGACCTTCATAAATTTTGTGTAAAGCACCGTCAACACGTCTACGATGGACAGGCTGCCACCTACGTGACCACTACCTTGCGAGTTGATACATTTGAGTGTCAGCTTGCGAATTTGCTTAGAAACTGCGTGCGTATCAGTCATTGGTTTTCCTCCAAAAATTTGTAAAAATTTTGTTGTAAGTTTATTATATCACATCAGACTGCAAAAAGCATTGCTTTTGCACTAATTTGTTTTACTTCTTTCGTGACACGAAAAGTAAATTACTTGGCTTGTTTGGGAAAGCTGCTTTAGCATTTGCATTGCCTTGTCAAAGTTGGCGTCATCCAAATTGACAAAGGCATCGTCCACCACCAAAATTGGCAAGTCATCGCCGTAGATGGATTGCGACAAAGCAATACGGAAGCAAAACATTGTAAGCTCCTGCACACCACGAGAAAACAGCTGCACGGGATGTGTTGCGCCATCCTCCTGCAGGTATACGCCAAAGTTGCTGTCTACAATTACGTCTTGTATGTCAATTATGCCTTGCAACAGACGTAGAACTTTTTTAGCAAGAGGGGGAAGGTAGCTTGACGAAACGTTGTCCTTGGCGCTGCGCAACAGGTTGAGTGCAAGCTGCACAGTTTTGTACTTGCTTTGTAGCTCCTTGAGGGTTGCTTGCAAATTGTTGTATTTGTCTTGCAGCTCCACCACCGAAGGCATATTAGACAGCTGCTCGATTGACCTTTGCAAGCTGCCAATTTCGACGTTTGCTTGGCTTAGAGCATACTCGGCTTGTCGCTTTTGTGCTTGCAGCTCGTCAAGCTTGCGCTTTGCTTCGGTGACGTCACAGCTTGCAGCTTTGCCAATGCTGCCACGCAAGGTTTGGTAAATTAGTTGCTTGTTTTGATACTCCTGACGCAATGACCGTAGCTTGTCAAGATTGTGCGTTTCGTCGCCCGTAAGGTTGTACTTGGCAAATATTGAGCACAGCCTTTTGCTTAGGCTTTGCAGCTTGGATTTGAAGGCTTTGCTTTCCCTACGAAATTTTTCAAGAAAAATGCCTGTAAATACAAAGCCCACCATCATTACGGCAAGGCCAATGGTCCACCACCTTTGCCACATTGTCACCACTGCACCGGCTACGGCTACGGCTGTTCCCAACCAGGTTAGTGGCGACAGCTTGGGCTTGCCAGAGGCTGTAGATGCCAAGCTTTGACTTAGATTGTGCGCCGTCGACTCGTCCTCCAGCACGCTGCTGTTGTGGTTGACAAGGTAGGCCTCGGCCTCCTCAAACGCCCTGCGTTGCTGACGTTGCTCGGCTGTTTCGGTTTGCGCTTGTAGGGTGTGCTGCAGGGTGGCAATTTGCTGCTCCAGCTGCTGCTTTTGCTGTTGTAGCTTGTCAGCCTGCTGTTGGGTGCTTGCAAGGCTGAGCTTGGCATCCTGCAGGGATTGTTGGTTGCGCATTGCTTGCTGCAAAGCCTCGTAGGCACTATCCAACTGCTGCTGAGTTTGCCAAATCAAGCCACCGTTGCCCTTTTCGTAACGGTAGGTTTTGGAAAGCTCTCTTAGGCGAGCCTCAGCCTTTTCGAAGTTGTTTTCTGCCTTGTTGCCGTCTACCATATCGGTCAATTTGCTTACGAAGTCGGCATTGGCAGTAATTTCCACCTCCTCTTGGGCAACGTAGAGGCTTTGACTGAATGCAGTTGCATCCACGCCAAACAAGCTTTTGCCCAGCTCTTGGGTGGAGTAGGCTGCACCTGTGTTGAGGTTGATGACCTTGCCCTCCTCCAGCTTGGCTGTTGCGCCAAAGTAGCGCTCGACACGGTAGGGCGTGCCGTTGTGGACAAACTCTACAAAGCCGCCAAACTTGTCTTTGCTGCCCCAAGGCATGTAGGTGCGAGCGTCAGACTCGATCTTGCCCGTCTTCTTTTTGTATTCAAAGCCGTAAAACATTGCCTTGATGAAGGCAACCAAGGTGCTTTTGCCAAAGCCGTTGGGTTGGACTGTTACGTTTAGCCCGTTTTGCAAATTGACGGTGTAATCGGTTAGCTTGCCAAAGGACTTGACGTAGATTTTTTGTATTTGCATTACAAATCCACCTCCTCATCCATCAAGGCTGCTATGCCAAGACGTAGCACGTCATTGCGTGTGCGCTCGTCGGATATTTCCATTGCAAGTGCTGCAAAGGTGCCACGAAGCGACCTTTCGCCCAGCAAAGCGTCAACGTCCATGGCGACGGACGTTTTGTCATCTACACGCAGGGCAAAGTGGCGGCCTGCAAGCTTGTCCTTTAGCCTGCACACCGAAACATCCTTGCTTAGCGAGCCAACAAGAGTTAGGTTTAGGTAGTTGTTGCCCAACTCGCTTGCAGTTGCATCCATTATGGCATTGTACAGCTGCACGTCGTTGGCACAAGGGGTGACATCCACCGTGACGTTGGATACTTTGCGTATTGCTTGAGGCACAAAGGTGTAGGTGTGGGCGTCTGTGTCCACAACTACAAAGCCGGTGGGAAAGCTTTCGTCAAAGCCACGGCTTTCCAACACACCACTGTACACCATTGGCACCTTGCCTGCCTTGTGGGTGGCAAAAAAGTGTCTGTGACCAAGCGCCACGTAGTGGGCGTTGCTGCTTGCCAAGGTGGCTTTGTCAATTAGACCGTAGGCAGGGCTGTCTACGTCGCCGTGTAGCACCACCACGTTGTAGTTGTTGGGCTGAAGCGACAATCCTTGCCACTTGACTTGGTCGGTTGCACCGTCCAGCTCGATGCCACAAATGCATACGTTCCCCAATTGGTAGTAAGTAAAATCGTTGCCAAAGTAGCAAACGTTGGCGTTGGTTTGCTGCTGCAATGCAACGTAACTGTTATCGTTGCCGTGGTTGCCCTTTAGTACGTAGATGGGAAGCTTGCTGTCGTTAAACAGCTGAGCAACGTTTTTGATTGTGGCTTCGGTTGCCACTCCGTCAAACAGGTCGCCTGCAATGATTACGCCATCCACGTTGAGGTTTTGAGCATATACAAACATTTTGCACATTGCATCAAACAGCTCCTGACGGCGCAGCTTTGCGTTGGCAACACCCTGCAAGGGTGAATCTAAATGCAGGTCTGCACAATGAATAAATTTCATACAAATCTCCTTTGCAACAATTGTACCACACAGCACGCCAAATTTCAAGGACAAATGACAAATTGCCCACACAAATTGCAAGGATTTTGTAGTCATCCAAACGGCAGGAGCAAGCAATTGCCCTACGATTAGGTTGATATCAGCATAGTGTAGGGGCGACCTGTAGTCGTCCGTTGCAGTACAAATCAAAAAGGGCAGATATAAAATCTGCCCCCACGGTGTTGAGGTTGTTAAGCGTTGTGGTAATAGGTGGTACGACGAGGACGCCGTGCCCCCTACAAGGTTGGAAAAATCAATCCTTGAGAAAACAAAAGGGCAACGAGACTGCGTTGCCCTTTTGTGTTGTTTTGTATTGTCTAATTGTTTTGTTTCAAAGTGCCTTAAAAGTGTCTACGGTAGTACTTGCTTACGTCAAAGTGCTCGTTGTGACGCTCACGGGAAAGCTCGCCCGTTTCGAAATCAATCATGTAGCGATGCATCTTTGTAAAGGTGACGGCACGAACAACCTTGATTGCAACCAAGCATGCATCTTCGCTGTGGTCGTTGAAGTAGGTGTTGTACGCATCGCCAAAGGCACGCTTCATTTCCTTGCGAATTTCTTGATTGGCTTCGTCCCTTGGGTGTCCAATCACCTTTGCTTTGCCGTGTATTTTAGAGTTTTTGCAGCACAGGCAAACAAAGTCGTGAGCTGTAAGCTCCACTACCTTTTGGCTGTTTTTGTCGGTTACAAAGTAAAACACTCCATCCTTGTAGTAGGTGTACACGTTGCGTACGTTGGGACCAAACTCGCCCCTTGTGCCCAAGGCACAGGTTTCCTTGTGACCAAAATTTTCCACCAAAACTTCTTTGGCTCTTTCCCAATATTGTTGCATATGGTAGCCCCCTTTGTTACTTAGTATACTTATATTTTACACAACCTCTACATTGATGTCAATAGGCATTTGAAAATTTTGCCACTTTTGTTACATTGCGCCCCACTTTTTGAGTAGGTTGCCGGCTTCTTGGTAGCCCAGCTGTAACGATTTGCGTGCAAGACTGATGGCACGGCTTGTGTCCTTGGCAACGCCGTAGCCGTTGTAGTAGCAATCTGCCAAGTTGTAGTAGCCCACATCATCGCCGTTGTCAGCTGCTTGTTGAAAGTACTTGAATGCCTTGTAGTCGTCGGTTGCTACGCCACGACCGTGATAGTAGCAGCAACCAACGTTGTTGGCTGCCAATTTATAACCCTTGTTGTAGGAGGCAACAAAGTAGTTGTACGCCTTGGAGTAATCTACTGCCTTGCCATAGCCGTTGTAGTAGATTTGGCCAAGCCAGTACTCTCGCAGGCCCTTGGTGTCCTTGCAATCGTTGGCAAATTGGTACGCCTTGGCGTAATTTTTTGTAACGCCGTAGCCGTACAGGTAGATTCGGCACAAAATTGCCTTGGCTGTTTCCAGCCCTAAATTGAACGCTTGCGTTGCGCAATCCAACGCCTTGGCGTAGTTGGTGTGCTTGCTGGCTTTTAGCAGGTAGATTAGCGCCATGTTGTGCAATGCGCTTGCCTTGAGATTGCCCTCGACCTTGCTGTACAAGCTTAGCGCCTTTTTGAAATTGTCGTCACCAGCAAGCTTGTCGTAGCTGTACGCCACGTCAAAGTAGACGTTGGTGCTGTCTTGCTTGATTGCCTTTTCGCCCCAATGGATTGCCTTGTTGAAATCTACCACCTTGTAGGTGTCGTTGGAGTACATTTTTGCAAGCCTTTCGCATGCATCTATGTAGCCTTGATTTGCGCTTTTTTCCAGATAGGAAACAGCAAGTTTTTCGTCAGCTGGAGTTTGCATGGCGTAGCTCATGCCCATTGCGTACTGCGCTGCAGCATTGCCTTGTTGAGCAAAGGGTTGCAGGTAGCTTCTGCCAAGCGCCAAATCTTGCTTGACACCAAGCCCCCAAACGTAGCAGCAACCAAGATACATTGGCGCTTTGGGGTGGCCGTTGTCGCTTGCCTTTTGCAGCCAGTAGTAGCCATCCTTTGCTTGGTCGGTGCCGTAGTAGGCCATGCCCAGCTCGTACTGAGCCTCCTTGCAGTTGTTGTTTGCCGATTTGGTTAGTAGCTCCAATGCCTTTGCCGTGTTTTTGGTGATGCCAATGCCACCGGCGTAGCACAGCGCAAGGCTGTACTGACCAATGGGGCATTCGTCCACGGCACACTTTTTGTAGTAAGAAACAGCTTTGCTTAGGTTTTGCTCGACACCACGGCCCGTTTCGTAGCAATCGCCAACGTTGTTGGTTGCTTCTAAATGGCCCTTGTCACTTGCCCTTTTGAACCAAGTAAAGGCTTTTGTGGCATCCTCCGGTTGGTCAAGCTGGGCTTCGTCGTAGATTTTGCCCATCTTAAACATTGCGTGCTTGTTGCCTTGATTTGCCGATGCTTGATACAGTTCAAACGCCTTTTGCTTGTCCCACACTTCGCCTTGGACGTGCTCGTGGGCGTAGGCAAGGTGGTACTGCGCCTTGGGGTTGCCCTGATTTGCAGAAAGCTTGAACCACTTGGCAGCCTTGAAGTAATCCTGACGCACGCCCTTGCCGTACTTGTAGCAATAGCCCACGCAAAATTGCGCTTCGGCATTGCCCTGCTTGGCAGCACGACGGTACCACTTCATAGCAAATTGGTAGTCAAACGGAGTGTCATCCGTGCCGAAGTAAAAGGCGTTGGCAAGGTTTAGTTGGTCGTTGGCATCGCCCTTGCGAGCAAGCTTTAGTAGTTGTTTGTAGTCCATGGCGTTTTCTCCCAAAGGTGTTGACAACATTATACCATCTTTGTGTAGCTTTTTCAACAACTTTACAAAAATTTGCAAACAAAAAGGCTACCCTTGCGAGTAGCCAATTTGTAAATAAAAAACACAATAAAGGAGGAAAAATGCTTTTATTAATCGATGTTGATGGAGTGGCAAATCTTTTGTTGCTCCTTAGGTACGGATACGGTGAGTACACCACTTTCGTACTTTGCCTTGATTTGCTCCTTGTTGACCTCGCCTACGTAGTAACTACGTGAAAAGCTGGTTGCACGCTCTCGCTTGAGGTACTTGTCTTGAGACTTTTGCTCTTGCTTTGCAGACACCGTGATGTAGCCGTTTTCGAGGCTGATGTTGATTTGCTCACGGGTAAAGCCAGGCATTTCAATTTCCATTTCGTAGGTTGTTTCCGTTTCCCTGACGTCCGTCTTCATAAAGGATGACGAATCTTCGGTGAAAAATGGACGGAAAAAGCTGTTGAAGGCTTGGTCGATAAAGTCTTGATTGTTGTTGCGTCTTGTGATGTAATATTTCATAGTTGGTACTCCTTTCAGTTTATTTTTAGCAATCGTTAGGTTGTAGTGTTAGCACTCTTGCCCTTCGACTGCTAATATTATAGCACATCTACAGGGTTTGTCAAGGGTTTTTTCAAAATTTTTGACATTTTTTTTAAAAAAATACTTGTTTTTTGATTTTTGTGGACAATTTGAGAAAAATTGTGGGCAAAAAAAGGTTGGCAAGGGCAGTTTTACGGACGACCACAGGTCGCCCCTACGATTTGAGAGGGGTTGGGGTTGGATTTTAGTGCTTTTGGGACAATCCCTCCGTCACGCAAGCGTGCCACCTCCC
>JAFVXX010000123.1 GCA_017500905.1 Clostridia bacterium | reverse complement strand
TGTAGCCCTTTTGCTTGAGGTAGTCAAACACCTTGATGGCGTTTGGTACGCCGCTGCCCAGCGTGTCGTAGGTGTCAACAAGCAGCAGGCAGTTGTTGGGGAAGGTGTCGGCATATGCCATGAAGGCATCCAGCTCGGTGGGGAAGCTCATCACCCAGCTGTGAGCGTGAGTGCCCTTGGGCTGTAACCCAAACATCTGTGCGCACAGCACGTTGCTGGTTGCAACTGCACCACCAATGATGGACGCCCTTGCACCATATACGCTGGCATCGGGGGCTTGTGCACGGCGAAGGCCAAACTCTAATACTCCTGCAGGGTGCGCTGCGTAGGTTATGCGACGTGCCTTGGTGGCGATTAGCGTTTGAAAGTTGATTATGTTTAGCAATGCAGGCTCTAACAGCTGCGCTTGCATGATGGGTGCTGTGATGGTTAGCAGTGGCTCGGTGGGAAACACTACCGTGCCCTCCTCTACTGCCTTGATGCTGCCTGTAAACCTGAAGTCTTTGAGCCAACACAAAAAATCCTCGTCAAAGGTGTTTAGGCTACGCAAATATTGCAAATCCTCGGGCGTAAAGCGTAGGTTTTGCACGTACTCGATGGCCTGTTGAAGTCCGGCTGCAATGCAAAAGCTGCTTTCTTCAAAAGGTCGAAAAAACAAATCGAAGGTTGCAATTTCGTCAGTTTTGCCGTGCTTGAAGTAGCCGTACATCATTGTAAGCTCGTAAAAATCGGTAAGCAAGGTTAGGTTGTTGTTCATCACTTGACCTCCTGTGTGTTTTTGCTAATTTTTTGTCTTTTTGTCGGGGTCTATCCAGGGCTTGAGGTGGCTTATGCCAAAATCCTTGTACTGATTGTACGTGTAGAACAGCAGCAAAAGCTTGCACGTTGCCACCGTTTTGACGGTGCCACAGCAATTTAGCGTTTGCTGTTGGGGTGAAAGCGCTGCTTTGAACAAATTGACGGACAAATCTTGGTTGTGCTGCTGCTTTAGCTGCTTTTTGCAACCAAACGCCTTTGCCATGCATGCAATTGTTACTGCCAGCAAAATTACTGCCACCACTATGCTGTTGGGGGATTGGTTTTTTGCGCCCAGCACCACAAATACAACCATCAATGCAACGGCAACAAAGGCAATTGCAAGACTGCAAAGCACAACAAGGGTGAGCTTGTCTACAGGGTTGAGGTTGTCAACGTGACAGGTGTTGCAAGAAGGGCAATACAGCTTTTTGTGTTGATTGAAGGCAAGCATTGCGCCAAAGGAGTAAAGTGCTGCAGCGTCGCATACAACACCCAAAATAAACATTGATTCGCCACCCTTGACAAAGGCAAATACAGATACTGCCACAAGCAGCAAGGACACAGCAAGCAGCAGCCAACGGGTTGCCGACACCTGCTTGAGTGGAGACTTAAACAGCTTGCCGTAGGCGTTGTACAAATCCTTGCGATAAATTCGCACAATGGTGACGATGCCCAGCACAATGGTGAATATGGAAACAAGCTGACTGATTTTGATATCGGTTTGGGTGGTGCCTATCCACAAATATAGGCTGTCGGTGCGCAGGCTTTCGATGAGCAAGCGTGCAATGCCGTAGTAGATTCCGTAAAATGCCGTAAGCCAGCCCAGCTTGTACTTTTTGCTACGTAGTAGCAACAGACAAATTACAAATCCGCAAAAGGTTGCCAGACTTTCGTAGAAAAAGGTTGCGTAGTACCAGTTGCCGCCAATTTCGACACCAAAGGGAAACCAATGCAGGTTGGGATTGGTAATTAGTGGACCGTGCGCCTCTTGGTTGACAAAGTTGCCCCAGCGTCCAATGGATTGGGCGATGAGAAGTCCCGGAACGATGGCATCGGCAATGATGCGAAAATCGTGCTTTTTGACCTTGGCAACAATCATTGCCGTTAGATAGCCCAGTATTACGCCGCCGTAAATGCCCAGTCCACCACTACGGAAGTTGAAAAAGTTGCCCCAGTCGGCTGCTTGTCCTGCCCAGGGGAAGATGAATACGTACAGCCTTGCGCCCAAAACGCCAAGAGGAATTACTGCCAAGGCGTAGACGCAAACGTCGTATGGGTCGTATCCACGCTTTTTGAAAAAGTGTGCTGACAACAAAATTGCCAAGGTCATGCCTGTGACAATGATGAGAGCATACAGGTAGACGGGAAATCCAAATATGTACACGGCAGGATTGCCTGTGCCTGATGGGTAGCCGAATCCGAAAAACTTTGATCCAAAAACGATTTTGTCTGCAAGTAAATTAAACAAGTGCTTGTCCTTCCTAAAAATTGTTAGTTTAATTGTACAACAACCGTGCGTTTGTGTCAATTAAATGTTGAAGTTATGCGCAATTTCGTTTACATTGTAAACGAGTAGACTAAATTGCAGCAAATTTGTCAAAAAATAGCAATTTTGTTGCAAAAAGGGGCTGTATTTTGCCAAAAGTGTGGTATAATACCTTTGGAGTCCAAACTTTTGGGCAAGGATGTAAAACAAGGACGTACAAAAATGGCATCAATCAAAAAAAATTGTGACGAAAATTTTGTCGAAAACAATGCAAAATGCCGTTGCAAAAAGCAAAATAATGCGCAAAAAAGCAAACAGGTGCGTGAGGGCAACCTTTCTCG
>JAFVXX010000122.1 GCA_017500905.1 Clostridia bacterium | reverse complement strand
GCTACACAGCAATCCACAAGATGACTGCACGCAGAGGCGACGCAGCTCCAATGGCATTGATCGTAGTTCTTTAATGGCAACTAAAAAGCGACTGCAAATATGCAGTCGCTTTTTTATGTTGCGTCCAAGGCCAAATTTTACAAAAGGTATTGACAAATTACCTCCTGCAATATACAATAGTGGTATCAACAGCACAACGAGGAGAAATTTATGCAAGTATTTCAACAAATAGAGCACATTTTTAGCATTGGCATCCAGTATTGCGTACTCATCATCGAGCTTATTGGTGTAGCCGTTTTGATGTGGACGGTTGTCAAATCGGTTGTCAACCTTTTCAAAAAGAAGGAGCGCCTACGCTTGGAGCTTGCCGAAGGCATCGCATTGGCGTTGGAGTTCAAGATGGGCGGCGAGCTGTTGCGCACCCTGATTGTCCGTGAGTGGAACGAGCTTTTGATTTTGGGCGCAATCATTTTGCTACGTGCGGCATTGACCTTCCTTATTCAATGGGAAATCAAAATCGAAAAGAAAAACGGCTTGCTCAACGACAAAATCGACAAAAAGTAACCGTATTGCAACTAAGGTCCGAAATTTTTCGGACTTTTTTTATGCAAAAACTATTGACAAGTACCACTTGCAAATGTATAATTAATTCAATTTTTCACTTTGGAGGTAGTGCAATGCCCGTAGATCAAAGCCTTTTGCAGGATTACTATCAAAGCCTAATTGATTTTGTCGACACCGTCAACAATCCTGTCGAGGACGACCTCATCCAAAGCATCAACGTCGTGCTTGCCATCGATTGCTACGAAAAGCTGGAAAAGCGCATCATCGCACAGCTTGGACAAATTCAAGGGGAAAAGGTGATATATCCCATCAAGGTCAAGGGCGCCGAGTACGAAAAGCAACAAGGCGGCATTGTTTTGCAGGATGGCGTCGAGCGACTTGAAGCAATTTTTGCGCTGGAGTGCCTGTACGGTGCGCAAGGCGACGTGCCCGTTGCCGACCACAACAATCAGCAAAACGAGGATTTTCTCCTCAAAAACAGCGCAGGCAGACAATTTCGCTTCGAAAAGTTTTCGCAGTACACCTACCAAGGCAACGTCTATTTTGAGATGGATTTGCTGGAGGAAATCAAAATTGGCAAGCTAAACTACTACATGGTTGTCTACGAGGATGGCAAGCAAAAGCTGGTGCGAGAACGCAATCCTCAAATCATCGACACGTTGTACGAGCTTTGTGAAATTTACTAATCAACAACAAAAAAATCTGATTCCTCCAACTAATCTCGATTGCATTTTTTAGGCTTTACGCTTTACACAAGGGCAGTAATGTGGTACAATCTTTTTTAGGAGAAATTACAATGTATCTAATCGTAGGTTTGGGCAATCCCGAACGCAAATATCTAAATACTTTTCACAACGTAGGTTTTATGTGCGTAGATTTGCTTGCAGACAAGCTGGGCGACACCTTTACCAAAAGCGAGTGTAAGGCAATGACAATGCATACTCGCATCAACGGTCAAAAGGTAATCGTCGCCAAGCCTCTAACCTACATGAATTTGTCGGGCGAAAGCGTAGTCGAGCTTGTCAACAAATACAAAATCGACACAGCCAACCTCATTGTAGTCTACGACGACGTCGATTTGCCCATGGGTAGCGTGCGTATTCGCAAGGGGGGCTCTGCCGGTACACACAACGGCATGCGCAACATCATCAGCCTTTTGGGGGATACCTCCTTTGCCCGTATTCGCATTGGCATAGGCAAGCAAACCCCCATGCAATTGGTAGATTTTGTCCTATCCAACGTTGGCGATGACGACAAAAAGCTTCTCAATCCTGCACTCAAGGGTGGTGCAGAAGCTCTTTACGACTTTGCCTCAGGGCAAGATATCGACAGGGTGATGGTTGCCCACAACGTAAAGCTTCCAAGTAGTAAATGACAAACTTTATAGACAAACTAAACAACGTAACGGCGTACACAAATCTACTTGCCGACACCCGTGGTAAATTTTTTACCACGGCTTTTGGTGTGCAACCAAACGAAAAACCATTTGTCGCAAGCAGCAGTGACAGCTTTGTGCTGTACGTAGCATCCGACTACGTTGATGCTCAACGCATATTGCGCACGCTCAACACTCTAAAGGGCAACTTTGTGTATTTGCCCTACCGAGACGACGTGCTGCTGTACAAGCAAAACTCATCCGTCAACCTCACAATCCAACGCAACGTTGCGCTTCACCAAATGCTAAATGGAGCCAATGGTGCCGTAGTATGCTGCGAATCGCTCACCCAACCGCTTTTGCCAAGGGATTACCTTGCGCAAAACACATTTACGTTGTCTGTAGGCGACCAAATCAATTTAGATGTATTGTCCTCAAGGCTTGTGCAATGTGGCTACAAAAGGGTGGATTCCATCGACGGCACAGGCCAGTTTGCAAGGCGTGGTGACATTGTCGAAATGTACACCCACGAGCATCGTGTAAGGCTGGATTTCTTTGACGATGAGGTCGAGCAAATCGTGCAGCTATCCCACGATGGCAGTGGCAAAACCCCTCAAAATTGTGTAACGGTACTACCCCTAACTGAAACAACGGGTGCCAACCAATCAGTTCTTACGCAGGTAGGCAGCTACGTTTCAAGGCAACGCCTTACGCCCGATGCCAAGGCCAAGCTCGACCAAATTTTTGCGCAATTGTCACTAAACGCAGGGGGGCGTAGTGTCGACAACGCATGGCTTGCCCCATTTTTACCACAGGGCAAGCTTGCCGATTACCTCCCTCAGGATGCGCTGATTGTTTGGGATGAGCCCAAGCAAATTGCCGACAAGGTCAACTTTTTGTACCAGGAGCACGACGCCCGTCTGGCCAATCTATTAGGCGCAGGTGAGGTTTTGCCTGCCCACAGCCAAGCCCTTTTGGATCGCTTTGCTGTCTACGACAACTTCAAGGGCTTTCATCAGCTTGCATTGCAAACCATGGTGTATGCAGGCACGTTTTTCCGCCCTCAAGTAACCCACAGCTTTACAACAAGCGCTACGCCCACCTTCAACCAAATCAACGCCGACGTTGTCAAAACCGTCAACAATTGGCAGCTAAACGGCTACGAGATTGTAGTGTTTGCAGGCAGTGAGGCAGCCGTCCAACAGGTAGGCGAGCAGCTTGCCAACAACAATTTATATTTCACCACGGGCGAAAAATTTGTACAAGGCTCTGCACAGGGCTACTTGTTGCCGCAAGCCATCGAGCGTGGCTTCATCTCACATACCAACAAGCTGGTAGTGCTGGGCACACGTGACGTAGGCCGCAGCATGACGGATGCCAAGCTGGGCAAAAGCAAAAAGCAAGTGTTTTTGTCTGTGGAAAAGGGCGACTACGTCGTCCACGATTTTCACGGCATTGGCTTGTGCGAGGGCATTCAAAAAATAGACAATGGTGCCGGCGAAAAGGACTACGTTGTCGTCCTCTACAAAAAGGGCGCACGCCTGTACGTCCCTGTCGACAATGCCAACATGCTTTCTCGCTACAGTGGTGGCGAAAAGCCCACCCTTTCCCGCATTGGTGGCGAAGACTTTGCCAAGGTCAAAAGCAAGGTCAAAAGTGGCATCAAGCAGATGTCCATCAACCTGCTCAAGCTGTATGCCGAGCGTGAAAAGCCTCGTGGCTTCACCTATCAGGTGGATGCTTGGCTTGCCGAGCAATTTGCACAGGCTTTTCCCTACAAGGAGACAGCCGACCAGCTGAAATGCATCGAGGAAATCAACGCCGATTTGCAGTCCAAGCGCATTATGGATCGCATTTTGGTGGGGGACGTAGGCTTTGGAAAGACCGAAGTTGCCATGCGTGCCGTATTCAACGTAGTGGCAAGCGGCTACCAGGCAGCAGTGCTTGTGCCTACCACAATTTTGGCAGAGCAGCACTACAAAACCTTTGTCAATCGCATGGCAGATTTTGACATACGGGTGGCTTGTCTCAACCGATTCCGCAATGACAAAAAGCAAAAGCAAATCATCGAGCAAATCCGCCAAGGCGACGTAGACGTCGTCATTGGCACCCACAGGCTGCTAAGCAAGGACGTCGTTTTTGACCGTCTGGGCTTGCTTGTGCTGGACGAAGAGCAGCGCTTTGGCGTCGAGCACAAGGAGCACATCAAAGACATCAAGCGCAAGGTAGACGTCCTCACCCTGTCTGCAACACCCATCCCACGCACCCTGCACATGGCGTTGTCGGGCATAAGGGATATATCCACAATTACAACGGCGCCTGTAGCCCGTCAGCCGGTTGCAACCTTTGTCGTCGAGCAAAGCCAAGCAATCCTCAAAGACGTCATCAGCCGTGAAGTAGGGCGTGGAGGGCAGGTATTTTTGCTGTACAACCACGTAGAAACCATCGATGCCTTTGCCGCCTCCGTGCAAGGTCTATTGCCCGATTGCAGGCTGATTGTGGCGCACGGCAAAATGAAGGAAAGCGTGCTGGAGGACAACGTCTATCGCTTCCAGCAAGGCCAAGCCGACGTGCTTATTTGTACAACCATCATCGAAAACGGCATTGACATCCCCAACGCAAACACAATCATCGTTTGTGATGCCGATTGCCTTGGCCTTTCGCAATTGTACCAGCTTCGTGGCCGTGTAGGCCGTGGCAACCGATTGGCATACGCCTACTTTACTTATC
>JAFVXX010000121.1 GCA_017500905.1 Clostridia bacterium | reverse complement strand
CACGATTACCATTGACCATCTTGTAAATTGGCTGAAGTTGGAATCGGGAAATTGTTGTGCCAGCACGTTGATCACGTAAATTACAAGGTTGTTTGCAAGTGGAATCATCAATGCAGCAATTACGGGACCGTGGAATGTGGCAAAACCACCCAAAATGCCTGCCAAAAATGCGTAGACTTGGTAGTTTGTCATAAAGTAGCCACCAATTACTGCGCCGTTGGTTGCGTTGATGGTTGCTGCAAGTGCGCCAAGTGCACCTGCAATACCCCAAGAAACTGCCGTTACAACATAGGTGTTAATGCCCATCATGCCGGCAACGTATTCGTTGGAGGCAGTTGCACGTACTGACAATCCCCATTTGGATACACGAAGCAACACAAAGATTAGCACCATCACTACAACGGAAATAGCCAAGCAAACCAACGAGTTTTTAGGAAGGGTAGCAACACTGCCACCAATTGTAAATACAAACTCACCCTTTACAAAGCTTGTAAAGACGGGGTCATTGATACCAAAAATCAAAGGAATTACGCCTACAATGAGCGAAATTAGTCCCATTGTGATGATTTGCTTACCCAATGCGTTTACGTAGCGTCCGTTACGGAAGATAAGCACGTCAATTGCAACTGCAATTGCCATTGCGCAAACCATACCAATTGGTAGGCTTAGCCATATTGAAAGCCCCAATTTGTTTAGCGCATTGGCTACGACAAATGCGCCAAATGCCGAAATGACACCTTGCGAAAAGTTTGTCGTATATGACGTTTTGAATATCAGCGTGATTGCAAGTGTTACAAGTGCGGTGATGCACATTGGCACAATCGAGCCGAATATTGTGTTTAGAAAATATGCCATAAAGGATCAACCCCATTGAATAATGTTTGCTGCCCAGGTGTAGCCGATACCTGCTGCAATCATGCAGACTGTACTGCCCTCCTTGACTTTGCCTTGCTTAAGGGCAAGCTCGAGGGACAAAATTTGGTCAATTTGACCAATGTGACCGTAATCTTCAAGGTAGATGGATTGGTCCTCGGTCAAGCCCAAATCTGCAAGCATTGCTTTGTGGCCCGAGCGCTTGATGTGCAAAATTGCCAGATAATCGATGTCTTGACGTGTCTTGCCCGACTTGCGCAAAGCTTGGTCGATGCAATTGTACCAGTTTGGCATAGAAACGGTGTTTAGCAAGCCCTTCATCTTTGGCGAATCCATCAAGCGTAGCTTGCCAAACTCGGCAACGTTGTCGGCTGTAACAGGTTCGTTTATGCCACCGACCTTGCTTCCACAAGTGTGGACAACCGAGCCGTCAGACATTAGATGTGTGCCAAGAAGCAGATTTTTGCCGTAGTTTTTCTTTAGCAAAATTGCGCCACCACCTGCACCAAGGTTAAACATGAAAGATACGCCCGAATCGGTGTAGTCAAGCATGTCGCAGTTGCGATATCCTCCACAAATAAGAACCGTATTGATTTCGTCATCGGCAATGAGCATATCTTTAGCAAGCTTCATTGCAGAAACTGCCGTACAGCAACGGTTTTGAACGTCGATGCCCCATGCATTTTTTGCGCCAATGCGATCTTGAACGTAGCAGGCAGAGGTTGTAAGAGGATACTCCTTCCACTCCTCTGTGATACACAAAATTACGTCAATTTCCAAGGGGTCTACGCCTGTGTTTTCCAAGCATTTAAGTGCTGCCAAAGCACCCATTTCTTGAGTGCCGTCGCAAGCCTCGTTGCTTGGCATATATTTTTGGTTAATACCAAGCTTTGCACGCACTGCGTCTTCACTCCAAACTCCGTTGGTTGCCTGCGAAATTTGTGCTGCTGTCATTACGTTTTTAGGAAGATACGTTCCTACGCCTACAATACCTACGTTTACCATATTAATCTCCTTTTAGTGTTTTACAAACGCATACCACCGTTTACGGACAAAACGTGTCCTGTAACGTAAGATGCGTCGTCGCTTGCCAAAAACAATGCCGATTTTGCAATTTCTTCCGGCTGACCAAGTCTGCCCAGCATGGTTAGGCTTGCAAACTTTTTAAGCAAATCTTCGGGCACAGTCTTCATCATATCGGTCATGATGTAGCCTGGTGCAATTGCGTTTACTCGTACAGGTACACCCTTTCTGGCAAACTCTTTTGCCCAAGTTTTAGTTAGACCTATTACTCCTGCCTTGGATGCAGCATAGTTTGCTTGACCTATATTACCGTACTCGCCTACTACCGACGAAATGTTGATAATACTGCCACCACCTGTTTCTTCCATGTGTGGACCAACCCAACGAGTAAGGTTAAATACACCCTTTAAGTTGATATCAATTACAAAATTCCATTGTTCGTCCGTCATCTTTTTTGTCATTGCGTCACGGGTTATGCCCGCATTGTTTACTAGTACGTCAATTTTGCCGTATTTATCTTTTACGTATTCAAAAAGTTGCTTACATGCTGTGCTGTTAGTTACGTCTAGTTGGTAGTACTCTACGTTGTTGCACTCGTACGTAAGTGGTGCCATATCAACAGCAACTACTTTTGCCCCTTCTTTGGCAAAAGTTTGTGCCATTTCAGCACCAAGACCTTTTGCTCCGCCTGTAACTATTGCTACTTTGTTTTGTAATCTCATAGGTAACCTCCTTTACGTAATGTTTTTCAAAATAACGGCAGTACCCATACCACCACCGATACAAAGTGACGCTAGCCCGTAGGTCTTGCCACTTCGTTTAAGTTCGTGGGCAAGGGTTACGATAATTCGGTTTCCACTTGCACCAACAGGGTGACCAAGAGCAATAGCACCACCGTTGACGTTGCAACGTGCCATGATACTTTCTTGGCTTTGCCCATGCTCTTGTGATAGCAACTTTATTACACCTATCGATTGCGCTGCAAAGGCTTCGTTTAGTTCTATCAAACTGATGTCTTCTAGTTTAAGTTGGGCGTATTTAAGTGCGTTTTTTACAGCAGGCACAGGACCAAGCCCCATCACGCTGGGGTCTACGCCACCTTGACCTATGCCGACAATTTCTGCCATAGGGGTAAGGTTGTACTTTTGTACTGCTTGCCCACTTGCTAATATCACAAAACTTGCACCGTCGTTTATGCCTGATGCGTTGCCTGCAGTAACTGTTCCGTCAGGCTTAAACGCTGGACGAAGTGTTGCAAGTTTTTGGATAGAAGTTGTCCTGTTGACGTGCTCGTCGGTGTCAAAAACAAACTCCTTTTTGCCTTGCTTTACCGTTAATGGTACAATTTCGTCTACAAATTTGCCATTGTCTTGTGCTAGTATCGCCTTTTGTTGCGAGCTGATTGCAAATTCGTCTTGCTGTTGACGAGTAATGCCGTACTGCTCAGCAATGTTTTCGGCTGTGATGCCCATGTGTTGACCACTATATGCGTCGGTTAGTGCGTCAAAAACCATGTGGTCAATCATTTTTTGTTCGCCCATCTTTACGCCCCAGCGAGTGTTTGCTGGCACAAGATAGGGTGCACCACTCATAACTTCGGTGCCACCTGCTGCCACTATGTTAGCGTCACCTAATTTAATTGATTGATAGGCGTTGATTACGGCCTTCATACCACTACCGCAAACCATGTTTACGGCGTATGCAGGTGTTTCTACAGGGATTCCAGCTCCAAGCGCTACCTGTCTTGCAGGGCCTTGTTTGGCACCTGCGGGGAGCACGTTGCCTACTACTACTTCGTCCAACCATTGGGGCGATACCCTTGCAGTTGAAAGAGCCGAGGCAAGAACCTTTGCTCCTAAATCGCCAGGGGTAATGTCCTTTAATGCGCCTAGCATACTGCCTATTGCACTACGCTTTGCGCTGATAAGGTATACCTTGTTCATGTCTTTTCTCCTTCTTGGTGTATTAAATTTTTTGTGTTTATTTGTTTAGATAAGTTTATTTAGTTGTTTAATTACTGCTTGTGCATCAGCAACGATACCAAGGTTTGCTACCTTGAATATTGGTGCAGATTTGTCTGTGTTGACTGCAACGATGTACTCGGACTCTTCCATACCTGCAAGGTGCTGAATTGCGCCCGAAATACCAAAGGCAAAGTACACTTGTGGGCGTACCGTCTTACCTGTTTGTCCTACTTGACGGTTGTGGTCTACCATGCCTGCATCTACCAAGCAACGTGATGCCGAAACCGTGCCACCAAGCTTGGTTGCAAGGTTTTGCGCCTCGGTTAGATCCTTTACACCACGACCACAGGAAACAAGAAGCTTTGCTTCTTCGATTTTTTCAACCGTTTGCACTTCCTTGACTTCTTCGACTACTTCTACGACAAACTTGGATTTGTCCCAAGCAATTGTTTTGCTTACAACTTCGCCTTGGCGATTGTAGTCAGGCTCCATCATCTTCATTACGCCCGGTCTTACAGTGGACATTTGTGGCTTGTGCTCTGGGCAAACGATGGTTGCAAACAAGTTGCCACCAAATGCAGGACGAGTCATAAACAAGTTGCCGTCTTGGTCGATTTCTAATTGTGTGCAATCGGCAGTTAGGCCTGTTTTGAGTCTTGCAGACAATCTTGGAGCAAGGTCTCGGCCAATGCTTGTTGCGCCAAACAACATTGCGTTTGGTTGGTACTCACGTGCAATTTGTGTAATTGCTTGCGTGTATGGTTCGGTTACAAATTGAGCAAGGTTGACGTCGTCTACTACGTAAACTACGTCTGCGCCATATGCCACAAGTTGGCTTGCCTTGTCTGCAACGTTGCTACCAAGTAGCAATGCGCAAACTTGCTCGCCCGATACGGTTGCAAGTTGCTTTGCAACGCCTAAAAGTTCCAGTGCAACGCTTTGGATTTCGCCATCACGTTGTTCACAAAATACAAAAATGTTTTTAGCCATTGTCTTCTTGCCTCCGTTAGATTAAGTGTTTTTGTTTTAGTGTGTCTACAATCAGCTTTGCTGCCTCTTCTGCGCCCAACTCGTAGGTTGCAATTTGCTTGTCAAATTGCTTGGTTGCCGTAGATTTGACCTTTGTGGGCGAGCCCTTTAGACCGATATCTTCGGGGTTGACAACAACGTCGTTGAATGTAATTGCTTCTACTTGCTTTTGGTCTTGAGCAACGATGTCTGCAACGTTCATGTAGCGTGGCTTGTATGCAGAGGAAAGCACTGTTACCAGGCAAGGCGTTGCAACCCTAAGCGTTTGATATCTATCCTCAAATTGACGCTTTACAACAAGCGCACCGTCAACGTAATCTACTTGAGATGCGTACGTCACTTGTGGGATGTCAAGATGCTCGGCAATTTGCGGGCCAACTTGCGCTGTGTCGCCGTCAATTGCTTGTCTGCCACACAAAACCACATCTGCGCCAAGCTTTTTGATTGCAGATGCAATGATTGTGGAGGTTGCCAAGGTATCTGAGCCTGCAAATGCACGGTCGGTCAACAAATATGCGTTGTCCGCACCCATAGCCAAGGCCTCACGAAGTGCTACTTCGGCTTGTTGAGGACCCATTGTAACAACGTCTACATGCGCACCACAGTTTTCCTTTAGCTGCAATGCAACTTCCAAGGCAGCCTTGTCGTCCGGGTTGATAATGCTTGGCACACCATCACGCTTGAGGGTGTTTGTTACAGGATCAATTTTGATTTCGGTTGTGTTTGGTACTTGTTTGATACATACGATAATTTTCATCTTGTCACCTCTTACTTTCTAAGCAATGCGCCGGAAATTACCATACGTTGAACTTCGCTTGTTCCTTCGTAAATCTCGGTGATTTTTGCGTCACGCATCATTCTTTCAACTGGGTACTCACGAGTGTAGCCATAGCCACCGTGAAGTTGTACACATTTGGTTGTTACTTCCATTGCTGTTTCAGCTGCAAACAATTTTGCTTGCGCTGCATTGACAGACAAGGTTGGAAGCTTGTTTTGCTTTGCGTTGGTTGCTACGCCAACAAGCCCCTTTGCTGCTGCAATTTTGGTTGCAAGGTCTGCCAAAACAAATTGTGTGTTTTGGAATGCAGACAATGGCTTGCCAAATTGCTTACGGCTTTTGACGTATTGAATTGTTGCATCTAATGCGCCTTCGGCAATGCCAAGTGCTTGAGCGGCAATACCAATACGGCCACCGTCAAGTGTCTTCATTGCTATTTTAAATCCGTCGCCACGCTTACCAAGCACGTTTGCCTTTGGTACGACTACGTTTTCGAATACAAGCTCGCACGTGGATGAGCCACGGATACCCATCTTCTTTTCCTTTTTGCCAACGGAAAATCCCGGCATTTCGCTGTCTACGATGAAGGCTGTCATTTCTACACCCTTTGGAAGCTTGCCTGTTACAGCAATTACAATGTAAACGGATGCATAGCCTGCGTTTGTGATAAAAATTTTGCTGCCGTTTAGCACGTAGTGATCGTCGCACTCGACTGCAACTGTTTGTTGATTGCCTGCGTCGGTGCCTGCATTTGGCTCGGTCAAAGCAAAAGCACCAATCTTTTCACCACTGGATAGTTTAGGCAAGTATTTTGCCTTTTGCTCTTCCGTGCCGTATTCCAAAATTGGTGCTACACAAAGCGAGGTGTGAGCAGACAAAACTACGCCAGTAGTTGCGCAGTGCTTGGAAAGCTCCTCAACTGCGTTGATATACATTGGGTAGTTGCCACCTGCTCCACCGTATTGAGTTGGTACTATGATGCCAAACATACCAAGCTTGGCCATTTTTTGAACGGTTTCCATTGGAAAACGCTCTTGTTCGTCAATTTCTTGCGCAAGAGGCTTGACTTCTGTTTCGGCAAAGTCCTTGACCATTTGTTCAAAAAGCTTGTTCTTAAATTCTGCCATGATAACCCTCTTATCCGTTGAATTTTACTGTTGCCATACCTGTGATGACTGCTTTGCCATCTTGGTTGGTGCAGGTTGTGTTTAGCTTTACAATTTTTTTATCTTCACGAATTTCAACAATTTCTACTTCGGCTGTGATGTCGTCATTTAGAAATACCGGTGCAACAAAACGAAGCTCTTGTCCAAGGTAGATTGTTCCCGGACCGGGCAATTTGTTGGCAAGCACTGCCGAGATTAAACCGGATGTCAAAATACCGTGCACTACTCTTTGACCAAAAATCGAGTTTTTTGCAGCAACGTCGCTGACGTGGATTGGGTTGACGTCAAGGCTGATACCTGCAAATGCTGTTACGTCTGCAGCCGTAAAGGTT
>JAFVXX010000120.1 GCA_017500905.1 Clostridia bacterium | reverse complement strand
GAGAAAAATCCTTCTATTCTTGCTCTGTTCGTTTTTATGAATGAATTGATGCTTACGCATCATGAATTGGCTCCGCCATGATTTCTCGCTTCGCTCCATGAATTGAATTGCAACTAATGTGCCGTAAGGCACAATTCATGCCGCAGGCAATTCACGAAAGCACGGCTTTCAATTCACGCAACCGAAAGGTTGCAATTCATTGCGTGTTCTCCGTTAAGGATAACACGCATATGCAAGGGTGTTTTTATATATAGATATAGTTTACTCTGCGAAAAAGTTTACGCATTTGTCGTAAATAAACACTGTGATTGGAAATACTAAGCCCAAAATTGATGGCAAAAGTATTTGTGTTGCAACCTTGTCAACTTCGGAAAACTTGATATTGATAAACAAAATGTTGATACCAAGTGACAAAAGAATGATGATGGAGGAAATGATTGCAGACAAAATAAGCAACTGCTTTAGGTTGTAATTTGGTTTTTCTCTACGGATGGGCTCGGCTATTGCTATTACCGTAAAGATTACGGGAACAACAAACAATATGCCACAAATTACGACAAAAATTGGCCATACGCCCGTGTTTAGCGTAGACAGGCAAACACCTGCAAGCAACACAAACATTGCAAAAAACGTAAACCACGCCGTCAAACAGTTGATTTTGTTGGATGGCACAAGCGTTTTGGAGCGATATTGCGCAGTAGTACGATTGTAAATGCGCATGCGCACGCCTTGCTGTGCAAGCATGTCGGCAACGTCCTCGAGTGTTTTGGATTGCTGCTCGGCGAGCACTTGCGTGGTTGCTTCCTGTTGCGATTGCTCTACTTGGGCATCAATTTGATCACCTAATATACCCATCAAAACGTGTTGGTAGTTTTCGCCTGTTTCAGCAGAGGATTCGGTAGTGGGGCGATTTGCAATTTCCTGTGCTTTTTGTTCAAATTTTTCCAAAAAGCTGGTTGCGTCCTCTTGATTGACGGCAAATCTATCCACAACGGGTTGCTCGATGGGCTGTTGCGCCTCTTGGACAGGGGCTTCTTCCCGCTGTGCAGGCAGCGTTTCCTCCACAACAGGCTGGGTTTGCGCCTGAGGCTGCGTAAATGCCGTTTCCTCTTGGACTTGAACGGCCTCTTGCTGAGGTTGGTCGGGCAGAGTAGTGGCCTGCAGCATTGCAAGACGCTTTGCAACCTCGTCAGCCTAGTCTAAGCTTTCGGCTGAAACCTCACGAGTTTTGCGTGCACGCTTTTGCTTGGAGCCAAACATTTGTGTCACCTCATCCTGCGATGGGGTTTCGGTTACGCTGGAGGTGTCGACAAGGTTTTCGAGCACGGTTTTGTGGTATTGCCATTCGTTCATAAAGGATTGGCAATGCAGCTTTCCAAGCTCGGTCAGCTTGTAGTAGCGACGACGCCCACCGTTGGACTCTGCACCCCAATAGGACAAAATTAGGTCCTGTGTTTCCAAGCGCTTGAGGTATGTGTATAAGGTTGGTTGTTTGATTTCGTATTGATTTTGCGTCCTTTCTTTGATTTCCTTGGCAATCTCGTAGCCGTATTTGTCGCCATTGAATAATGCGCACAAAATGATGGTGTCGATGTTGCCTTTCAAAAAGGTAAAGTCACCTGCCATTTGCAAAATCTCCTTTGTGTATTTGACAATATTATAAAATAATATTGAAAATATGTCAATATCTTTCATTACTATTACAGACATAATATTATGATAAGCCCAAATTTGTCGTTTGGGTAGTAGCAGGAGTACTTGGATGGAGATTTGTGCAGTAATTAAACGACATCACAAAAACAGCGTGGATATTTTGGTGAAAAACGGTGAAGTGGTAGTTTGTGCGCCCTACGGCCTGGACGAAGAAAGTATTGTTAAAATTGTAAAGGGTAATGCCGACTACTGTAGAAAAAAGATTGACATTCAGCAAAACAGCAGCAACAATTGTAAAAGCACTTGTGTGTTTGGCAACGTTTCGTTGGCTGCCGAGATGTTTTCGTGCAAAAAGGTGCTGTTAGCCGGCGTTGTATTTGAGGTTGTTCCCGGTGACGTTGCCAAGACAGCTCTGAGTGCAAGCAAGCTAATTGTAAACGAAAAGTGTTTTGATGATACTATAAGGCGCAAAAAGGCCGTAGTTTCCTTTTTGAAAGAAATTGCAAACCAATGCCTGCGAAAAGAAATCAGCCAGTTTGGAACAAATATAGCACTGTGTCCTGCAGCCATCAATTTGACCAAATTGAAAAGTGCAGGGTGGATAAGATGCAAGGATATGGCAAACAGGGTTGTAACTATGGATTACAGGGTGATACAATTACCCTTTGAATTGCGCAACTACTTGATAGCTCACGTATTTTCGCATTTCTTTCAGCCAGGACACGACGTGGAGTTTTTTAGGGTGTTGTCAAACTACTTGCCAAACTTTGATGCGTTGCAAACAAGGCTGGACGCCTACTCCTTTTTAAAAGAAATTGAATGAAATAGTGCACAAGTGTGGTGGAATGCTTAAGGCTACATGCATGGATATTAGTATAGTACGACGCAATAATAGACGGAAAGGTATCCAACGTGCGATTGTACAACAATGACCGCCCTTGATTGCAGTTTGGTTTTGTTTGCAAATTTAAGTGGAATTGTGGCTGAAATTTTGATTGAAAAATTTACAGTATGCATAAGTCATATTCTATATCTATTCGCAAAATGCCGATTTTACGAATAGAAAGTGCCGTTTTTAACAAAAATAGTAGTAGTCTAATTATCAAATTGGCTTTTTTAGACATTTAGACGGAATCTTGATATTTTTGTCAATTTGCAATTAATACGAAAATATTTTTCTAATTTAGCAAATTTATTTAATTTTATATAAATTTTTCAATTTAAAATACCGAAAAATTTTCTTTATCGTTTGTGCGCAAATGCTTTTGACAAAATGCACGACCTGTGTGGGCAATTTGCATGCGATTCTTAGACTAAATTCGCAAAAATGCTGTAAAATTGACTGAAGCACAAAGCCGGCTGCTTGGCAAGCGATTTTGAGTACAAAAAGTTGAATAAATTGTTGAAAAAACTCTTGATTTGCCAAGCATTTTGCAATATAATTAAGCCATGAGCAAATACTTTTCCCAAAGGGACGAAAACAACTTAATACGCTTGGAAAAAATCTTGAAGGAAGATTTGCCGGAATTTTGCGAGGAGTTTTTTGTAGGCATTGAGCAAACGACAACAACGCTGACAAGACTTAATTACGCATACGATCTCAGGACGTTTTTTAAGTTTTTGACAACAAAGGTTTCTCGATTTGAAGGCAAACACACCAACGAGATTACTCTTGAAGCGTTGGAAAACCTTGAAGCATACGTAATCGAAAAATATTTGTCCTATTTGTCCAGCTACAAGGATGAATATACGGGTGCGTCGGTACACAACGAGGCATCCGGCAAACGCCGCAAGCTGTCTGCGCTACGGGCTGTAATTAAGTACTACCAACGCAAGGAATTGATTTCAAGGGATCCCACTATTTCGATTTCTGCGCCTAAGCTGCGTCAAAAGGAGATTGTCAGGCTGGAAACCGACGAGGTTAGCAGGCTGCTGGACGTGGTTGAAACGGGCGAGGGGCTTACAAACAAGCAAATTAAGTATCAAGAAAACACTCAGGTGCGTGACTTGGCCATCGTTGGGCTGCTGCTTGGCACGGGAATTCGTGTAAGCGAGCTTGTTGGAATTGATATTGACGACGTTGACTTTGAAAACATGAGCTTTGTTGTCACTCGCAAGGGCGGCGCACGTGTTATTTTGTACTTATCCGACGAGGTTGCTGGTATGCTGTACGATTACTATTACCTCAGACTTGGCAACAAAAAATGTGCCAAGGATGAAACTGCGCTGTTTTTGTCGCTGCAAAACAGGCGAATATCTACACGTGCAGTAGAAAATATCGTAAAAAAGTACAGCAAAATTACGACGCCTCTCAAAAAAATAACGCCACACAAGCTACGCAGCACGTTTGGCACGGAATTGTACCGTAATACAGGCGATATTTATATCGTAGCCGACGTTTTGGGGCACAAGGACGTCAACACGACAAAGCGACACTATGCCGCAATAAGCGAGGATTTGCGCAAAAAAGCAGTTGACAAGGTTGCTTTGCGGCAAAACGACGCCTCACAGGATGACGAGTAATCAATAAAAAACAATTCGGTGGCAACTTGTTTTGCCACCGTTACACTTAACAATATGAAAATTGAGTTAGAAAAAATTTTGGTCGTATTTGTAGAAACCCCCGACACGGACATTGATTACGACCTGGAAGAAATTAGACGCCTTGTAGAGACGGCAAACGGCACAGTTGTTGACGTTGTTGTTCAAAAAAGGCCTACAATAGACAATTTGTGCGCAGTTGGCACGGGAAAATTACTTGAAATTGCCGATCTGGTGCAAGAAATTGGCATTGAAACCGTGCTTTTTAATTGTCAGCTGGATGCTGTTCAGCGCAGAAAAATTGCCGACACGCTTAATTGCAGAGTGCTGGACCGAATTGACCTTGTGTTGGACATCTTTGCATTGCACGCAAAGACGGGCGAAGGCAAAAAGCAGGTTGAATTGGCACAATTGCGCTACACGTATGCTACAAAGCCTAAAAACGTTGACTACAGCCGTCAGGGAGGCGGAATTGGTACACGTGGCCCTGGTGAAACCAGGCTGGAAACAGACAAGCGTATTGTCCGTGACAAAATTACACGTCTAAAAAGAGAATTGGCCGAATTGCAAAAAAATCGTGACGTTGCAAGGCAAAAGCGCACAAAAAACAACATGTTTTGCATTGCTTTGGTGGGCTACACAAATGCTGGCAAATCAACGTTGTTTAACAAATTGACCAATGCGGACATCTATGCCGACGACAAATTGTTTGCAACGCTTGACACAACCACCCGAAAGCTTTGTTTGCACGAGCTGGGTATTGAGATTTTGCTGTCTGATACGGTTGGATTTATTAAAAACTTGCCTCACGAGCTGATTGAAGCCTTCAAATCAACACTTGATGAAGTTGTAAATGCCGATTTGATCCTAAACGTTTGCGACTTTTGCGACAAAAACGTGGATGAGCATATTACTGTTACAGAAGGCTTGCTGCATGATATGAGGGTTGCAGCGCCAGTAATAAGGGTTTACAACAAAATTGATCAGGAGGACGGAGTGTTTACCGAGCAATTTTGCGAAGAGTACGCCTTTGTTTCAGCAAAAACAGGTAAAAACCTTGATAAATTGATGGCGAAAATTACGAATCACGTATTGGATAGATACAAATATGCTACCTATCAATGCAGTTACGACAACTACAACCAATTTGTGAAGCTGGCAAACAGCTACGCAGTAAAGATTGTTGACGCCTCGTTTCGGGAGCAATGCACCATCGAAATACTTGTTGACGTGAGATTTGTAGATTTGTTCAATAGTCAATACCAATTGATAAAAATTAAATAATTTGTATAAAATATGATATTATGTTTAACATAGTATCTTATTTTTTTGCTTAAATTAAGCAAAATTTACAAAATGTTGTAAAAATATTAGAAATTTTGTTCTAATTGTATTGCAAAACAAAAACATTTGTGCTAAAATTTAGTAAAGAAATAAACTCTTTAAGGAGCACGAAACATGCGTGACACTCAAAAAAAGATTGATCAAGTATACAACTTCATTGTTGAGTTTACAAATGAAAACAATTACCCTCCAACCGTGCGTGAAATTTGCCACGAGTTTGGCTTTTCATCCACCTCTGTTGCTCACTACTATCTTGAAAAATTGCGCAAAGAGGGCAAAATTTCCAACGAAAAGAATAAAAATAGGGCGATTTCGCTGCCAAACGCTACAAAAAGGAGCCAAAAGGCTTGCATTGCGCCACTGATTGGTAAGGTAAGCGCAGGTGCCGGCATATTGGCTGTTGAGGATTACGAGGGTGAAATTTGCTTGCCTAAGGATATTTACAGCGATGAGGACCTGTTTGTTTTGCGTGTTGACGGTGACAGCATGATCAATTCGGGCATTGCAAACGGCGACTTTGTTGTTGTCAAAAAGCAATCCACTGCCGAAATTGGCGAAATCGTGCTTGCTTTATGGCAAGAAACTGCCACAATCAAGCGCTTGACATCAACAAATCCATTTGTTTTGCATCCCGAAAATGATGCAATGGACGACATCGTAATTGATGCTGCTGACAATCCATCCATTTTGGGTAAGGTTGTTGGATGCCTAAAGAAGTTTTGATATAAATCTACAAAATAGTAAAAACCCACTACTCGCTAAACGCGTTTAGTGGGTTTTTTTATAAAATTTTTGTAAAATCGATTAAAATAAATTAATTTGCCGATACAGATTGGCCGTTTCAATTTTAGAGCAGCTTAGAAAGTACACTTTCAAGAGCCAATATGCCGTGCTCCAAGGTT
>JAFVXX010000119.1 GCA_017500905.1 Clostridia bacterium | reverse complement strand
TTTCTTTTTATTTTTTCTTTTTTGAAAGGGCAGGGGCAACCTTGCCCTTTCGCCTACCCATTTTTTGTGTTGCAAATTGTGTTTTTAGCCTAACAAAGCAACAAATTTCAGCAAAAAACAGCCAAGGCAAAGGAAAAATGTGGTAGCAGAAGTGCAATTTCTCTGTCAAATGCAATGCATTTCAAGCATTTTGCCAAATTTTTTACATTTTACCTCTTTACAGTAATTTTGGGGCAAAAACACCAAAATAGTGCTTATTTTGCCCCAATTTTACAGTACTATTACAGACATAGTAATCAAATTATGCTCTTTTGCCTGTCTCAAAATCTTTTAGAAAAGTGTTTTTCCAGCATGGCTACGGCAAAGTACATCACGCCTGCCAATGCGCACAGCACAATGGTGCATGTCATCACAAGGTCCAATCTAAATGTTTGAGCCCCGTAAATCAGCAGGTAGCCAAGTCCCTCCTTGCTTACAAGGTACTCGCCCATGATGGATCCAACCCAGCTCATACCAACGTTTATTTTCAAGGTGGCAAGCAGTGTTGGTGTGTTTGATGGTGCCACCAGCTTGGTAAATATTTGCAGCTTGGTTGCGCCAAAGGACTTCATCAGTACTATTTTGTCCTGGCTTGTTTCGCAAAATCCGTTTAGTATGGTAATGGTAGTAATCACCACCGAAATAAGCACCGTCATCACAATGATGGCAGGCTTGCCCGTGCCCACCCAAAGTATTATCAGCGGTCCAAGTGCAATTTTTGGCAGGCTGTTCAGCACAACAAGGTATGGCTCTGCCACCTTTTGCACAAGGTCGTTCCACCACAGCAGCACTGCAGTCCCGTATCCAAGAGCCGTTCCAATGGCAAAGCCCACCAGCGTTTCGTATGTCGAAACCCACACGTGACGCCACAGACCTCCGCTTTTTGTCAGCTCAACAATCGTCTTGACAATTTTTGATGGGCTGCTTGTAATAAAGCTATCAATCACTCCCCAAAAAGCCAATGCCTCCCAAATTGCCAAAAAAGCCACCAGCACGCCAATTTGCAGCACAAGCACCAGTCTTTTGTGACGCTTTTGCGCCAGGATATACTGCCTATGAGTTTGTTTTTGCATTGTCATCTCCGTTTAGTTGATGGTACAGGTACTCAAATTGCTTGCCAAACGATTTGTCCTCCCTGCGCTTAAGGGGAGTTTCCTGCCCAAGATTAGTCACGTGCTCCACCAGCACACGAGCAGGGCGTTTGGTCAGCACAATTATTCTGTCAGCCATCGAAATTGCCTCGCTTATGTCGTGAGTTACCAGCAAAGCCGTTTTGTTTTCGCTTTTAATCACTCGATGCACGTCGTCGCACACGGCAAGTCTGGTCTGAAAGTCCAACGCCGAAAAGGGCTCGTCAAGCAGCAACAGCTGTGGATTGGTTGCCAGTGTCCTGATGAGCGCCACCCTTTGACGCATTCCTCCCGACAGCTCGTGAGGGTAGCGATTGGCAAACTCGGCAATGCCGTACTTTTCCATCAATGCCCGTACAAAGCTTAAGTTGGATTGGTCAAGCAGTTTTTTTATTTCCAGTCCCAGCGTGACGTTTTTTTCGATAGTGCGCCATTCAAACAAGTGGTCACGTTGAAGCATATACCCAACGCTACCGCCATCAAAGGTTTCAATTTTGCCACTCGTTGGTTCAATCAGACCACAAATAAGGGACAAAATGGTGCTTTTACCACACCCTGACGGCCCGATTATGGCAACAAACTCGCCATTTTTGACCTCAAAGGACAAATTTTGCAAAGCAACCGTCTCCTGCGTTGCGCTAAAAAACACCTTGCTTACATTGTCAAACCTCAACACGCTCATTTTTGTTCCTCAGTCGTCTATTTTGTTGTCACAATTTTGTCGTATTCCACACGAGTATTCAGCTCGCCAGCGTTTTGCATGATGTCCTGTATGCGCTCAAACGCTGCTTTGTCCACGGTGGGATTTTTCATCCACACGTCGTACTTTTTGTAGTTGTCAATGGCACTTACAATCAAATCCATCTCGGTGCCCTCAAAGTAAGGTGCAACAAGGGTTGCAATTTGGTTGGAGTCGTGGCTGTAAACGTAGTCAACCCCCTTCCACACAGCCTCCAAAAAGGCTTGTAGCTTTTGTGGGTTTTCCTTTGCAAATTTGCTTGATGCCGAGTAGCAGGTGTAGGGAATTTCGCCGCTGTCAGCGCCAATAGCTGACACTATATAGCCCTTGCCCTCCTTTACCATCTGGCTTGCAGCAGGCTCAAACAGGGCAACAAAGTCCCCCGTGCCGCCACTGAAGGCCGGTCCCAGCATATTAAACTGCACGCTGTAGTCCATCACAACGTTTTGTCCGTCAACGTATCCGTGATTGTTAAGCACGTATTGCAAAATCATTGCCGGCATACCACCCTTGCGTCCCATCAAAAAGGTTTTTCCCGTCAGGTTGGAGTAGTCAAATCCTGCAACAGGCTGCCTACCAATCAAAAAGCTTCCGTCCTTGTTTGTAAGCTGCGCAACAATCTTTGGGTAGTCGGCTTTCCCCTGCAGATACACGTAGATGGTTGCTTCGCAACCAAGCAGCCCAATGTCAGCATCGTTTGTAAGCAGTGCAGTCATCACGTTGTCGGCGCCACCGCCGTTTGTCAGCTCAATTTCCAGTCCGGCCTCCTCAAAGTAGCCCAGTGCAATTGCCACGTATTGTGGAGCGTAAAATATGCTGTGAGTAACCTCGTTTACTCGCACGACGTCATTCCCCTTGCAGCAGCAAGCCACAGCAGTAAATGCGCTCAGCACAACAATCAGCAAAAAACACGCAAATTTTTTCATATATTCCCCCTTAAAATAAAATTAGGATATTGCATACTACTAAAATTAGCTAAAAAATGTGATAAACTTGTCAAAACACTTGCCAAATTTGCGACAGTTTGGTACAATTACAGGGTAACAACGTCTGAAACAAAAGTAGTACACGCAAAACGACTTTATGAGAGAGCCGACTATGGTGCGAATTCGGCAAAGCACGCTGCCTGGAAGTAGTTTGTTGAGTTGGCGAGGTGAAACAAAGTAGCCCGTCCGTAGTAGCGTCACGTTACAGACGCAACGAGCAAGACACAAGTCTTGAAATTTGGGTGGTACCACGGAAATTTTTCGTCCCGACTGTATTTTCAGTCGGGATTTTTTAATATTTTTTGGGAGAAAACAACATGGAATTAGAAAAAACCTATCAACCAACGCAGTTCGAAGGCGACATTTACAAGTGGTGGACAAGTCAGGGCTACTTTACACCCGAGGCAAAGCAAGGCGAGCCATATTTTTCGATGGTTGCGCCTCCACCAAACATCACGGGACAGCTTCACCTTGGTCACGCCCTTGACAACGCAATACAAGATGCTTTGGTACGCTTCAAGCGTATGCAAGGCTTCAACACGCTGTGGCTACCGGGCACCGACCACGCCAGCATTGCAACCGAGGTCAAAATTGTCGAAGCACTCAAAAAGCAAGGCATCGAAAAGGCCGACCTTGGCAGAGAGGGCTTTTTGAAGCGTGCTTGGGAGTGGAAGGAGCAATACGGCGGACGCATCGTCGAGCAGCTTAAGTACCTTGGCAGCAGCTGTGACTGGACACGTTTGGCATTTACCATGGACGAAAGATGCAGCAAGGCAGTACGTCATGCCTTTGTCAAGATGTACAACGATGGACTAATCTACCAAGGCAATCGCATCATCAACTGGTGTCCCGAGTGCAAAACAACGCTGTCCGACGTCGAGGTCGAGTACGAGGATCAAGCCGGCCACTTTTGGCATTACAGCTACTATACCAAGGATGGCAAGGACAAGGTAACCTTTGCAACCACCCGTCCCGAAACAATGCTGGGCGACACGGCAGTAGCAGTCAACCCTCAGGACGAAAGATATACTCACCTTGTAGGCAAAACGGTGGTAGTGCCCTTTGTCAACAGAGAAATCCCCGTCATTGCCGACGAGTACGTCGACATGAGCTTTGGCACGGGCGTAGTAAAGATCACCCCTGTACACGACCCCAACGACTTTGAGGTTGGTCAACGCCACAACCTGCCCATCATTCGTGTAATGAACGACGACGGCACAATGAACCAAAACGCAGGCGAGTTTGCAGGCCTCAATCGCTACGAGTGCCGCAAGCAAATTGTAGCAAAATTGCAAGAAATGGGCAATTTGGTAAAAATCGAGCCCCACGCACACAACGTAGGCACTTGTTACCGTTGCCACACAACCATCGAGCCAATCGTATCAAAGCAATGGTTTGTCAAGATGGAAAGCCTTGCAAAGCCAGCAATCGAGGCTGTACGCAACGGCGAAATCACCTTCCATCCCGATCGCTTTGCCAAGACGTATTTCAACTGGATGGAAAACATCCGTGACTGGTGCATTTCCCGTCAGCTTTGGTGGGGACATCGCATCCCTGTTTGGTACTGCGACGATTGCGGCGAGGTAATTTGCTCCGAAACATATGTCACTCATTGCACCAAATGTGGCAGCGCCAACGTCCGTCAGGATGAAGACGTGCTTGACACATGGTTCAGCAGTGGATTGTGGCCATTTTCCACCCTTGGATTTACCGAAAACCACGACGACTACAAGGCATTTTTCCCAACAAGCGTGTTGTCCTGTGGCTACGACATCATTTTCTTCTGGGTATCTCGTATGATATTCAGCTCGCTGTACAACACAGGCAAAGCCCCCTTTAAGCACGTACTGCTTCACGGCATTGTGCGTGACGAAAAGGGACGCAAAATGAGCAAATCGCTTGGCAACGGCGTCGATCCGGTAGAGTTTATCGACAAATACGGCGCAGACACCTTGCGCTTTGCATTGATCAACGGCGTAGCAAACGGCAGCGACCAACGCTTTTCGCAGGACAAAATCGAGGGAACTCGCAACTTTATGAACAAGGTTTGGAATGCCAGCCGCTTTGTACTGATGAATTGTCAAGACAAGGCATTGCCAACCATCGACAAGGTCAGCTTGACGCTTGCAGACAAGTGGATTTTGGCACGCCTGAACCAAACCATTGCAACGGCAACCGAGCTTATGGAAAAGTTTGAGCTGGGCATGGCTTGTCAACACCTGTACGACTTTGTTTGGACGGAGTTTTGCGATTGGTACATCGAGCTGTCCAAGCCGGTGCTTTACGGCTCCGACGAGCAAGCAAGAGTGGGCAATTTGGCAGTTTTGTGCTACGTTTTGGACAAAATCTTAAAGCTTTTGCACCCATTTGTACCATTTTTGACAGAAAAAATCTACCAAAGCCTGCCAACACACGGCCAAAGCATCATGGTAGAGTCCTTCCCAACAGTACAACCACAATTCAACTTTGATGATGACTTCAAGCTGATGGAGGAGGTAAAGGCACTAATCAGCAAGCTGCGCAACGTGCGTGCCGAGTATGGCGTAATTCCATCCAAGCGCATCAAGCTGCACGTAATTGACAAAACAGGCCGTCTAAACGACGTTGCAATCTACGTCGAAAAGCTGGTCGGCTGCGAAAGGATTATGTTTGAAACATCATCCATTGGTGGCAAGGTTGTCAAGGCCGTAACGCCAATTGCCGAGGTAGAAATCCCTCTTGGCGACCTTGTCGACAAAGACAAGGAGCTGGAGCGTCTGTCCAAGGAGCTCAAAAACTGTCAAGGTGAAATTGCACGTGCCAACGGCAAGCTAAGCAACCAAGGCTTTGTTGCTAAGGCGCCTGCACAGCTGATCGAGGCCGAAAAGCAAAAGCTAAGCAAGTTTGTCGAGCTTGAAAAGCAGCTTAAGGCACGCATTGCCGAGCTGGACGACTAAGTAGTGGAGGACAAATCGATGTCATTTTTCAAAACAGTAGACGACTACGTCGAAACCTATCAAAACATGTCGTGGGACGAGCTTCGCAGAAGCGCCGTCTTGGTAACCAAGGCAATTGTACGCAACCTTCAGTACTACTTTGGCGTATATGAAATGGGCGCACGCAAGTTTATTTGCCCCATTTTTGCAGGCTTTTGCTTGGCGGGCGTGGATAGACACGACACCGTCATTGCCGACAGAGAGTTTCAATTGTTTCAGCTTGTAATGGCAGAGGTCTTCAATAAGCACTACACACGCAGCGACTTTGACAAGTACGTCACCGAGGCATCCTCCACCAAGTATCTTGACAAAGTCAAGCGCTACGCCGTGCGCAACTCCGACATACGTGACAACATTGCCGAGCTGGGCGTAATAGTTGGCTTTTACGACTACACGCTCACCAAAGACGAGCTTGCAGTTGTCAACTACATCAAGGATATGCCCAACAGCTGGTAATTTTACAGCAAACCAAAAAAAGGAAAGCACAAAACGATGCTTTCCTTTTTTATTTCCACACAACAAAGGACGGACAAGCAAGTTGTCCGTCCACCAACCTAAAACCCAAGGCTTATAAGCAACGCCTGCTCAATTTGGTCCATAACGCTGCTGGGCAGCTGCCCAATTTTTTCCTTAATTCTGCTTTTGTCAATGGTCCTTATTTGCTCCAGCAGCACCAACGAGTTTTTTGGCAAGGACGTTGTGCCCTTTGGCAGCTCGATGTGCGTAGGAAGCTTGGCTTTGTCCAGCTTGCTTGTGGTTGCAGCAGCAATGATGGTGGGGCTAAACTTGTTTCCAACGTCGTTTTGCAGCACAACTACGGGGCGAATCCCTCCTTGCTCGCTACCAACAACGGGGTTTAGGTCGGCATAGTACACTTCTCCACGTTTAATCACGGCAGTTTTCTCCTTTTGCTGACCTCTTGCCACTAAATACTATGTATTGTAAGTAAAATTTTGTTCGTCAGCAACTAAATTGTTGCCTGTTTGCCCACTCAATATACCAATGCTTGATATTACCCTCAAAAGTCAACAAAAAGGGATGGACAAAGCAATTTTGCCATCCCTTGTTTTATTACAAATGAAGCTTTCGGTCCATTTCTTCCTTAAGCGACCTTGTGCACACCGTCAGCACGACAATCAGGTTGATTACAGCCACGATGGCAATTATGGATATCTTTAGCGTATGCTCAAGCTGTATACCAAATGCGCCTGCAATCCACACTGCAATTTGTGGCAGGGCTGCAAACACCGTTGCATAAACCAGTGTAGAAAACAATCCCACGTCTTGGTAGCGTCTAAAAATAATCAAAAAATCCACCAAAACAATGCCTGCAACGTACACCCAAGGCAAAATTTGCGTCACCGTCAGCCACTCAAAGTTGAACCTTGTCACGTACAGCTCAAAGGCGACGGCAAGTAGTGTAACAATCAGCAAATCAACACGAATTTGTCGCTGGATTTTCCACCTGACTGCAATGGGCCAGGTGATGCAGCAGCACACGAAAAAGCTTGCAAAAATTACGTAGCCTGCCCAATTTCCGTTGGGTGTTGCAATCCAATCCAACAGCAGGCACAGCACCGACACAGCCAGCATCAGCTTGCTAAATTTGTGCTGCAAAAAGTTGATTTTTGGCTTGACTGTCACCACAGGATGCCTAATTTTGTCGTCAATTTGCTTGTAGCTTTGGTATTTTTCGTCTGTTTTGCGTGCCAAGTACGAGCCGCACAAGGGGCAATTTTGGTGCTGTGAGTTGACACCCACGTTACATTTAGTGCAGTATTTCATCACAAGCCCTCCACAATGTCGCTTTCCACAACCACGTCAACGCCCAGCTCGGCAAGCTTAGTAAAAAAGTATCTTTCGCAGTCCGTTTCGGCAAAGGAGTTGCCCACGCAAATGGTGCAAAATCCGTTGTAGGTAGCCACGGCAAAGTTGATCGTCTTGCGCATTGGCTTTCCAAGCTGAAATTCGTAGCGCAAAACGTGCTTGGCAAATTCGGCAGGTGCACGCACAACGCCCACGTTGGACAGGGTTGCGCAGTTTACAACACCATCCCCCATACGTCTGCAAACGGCACTTACAGTCATATGCTTTATGCCAACAGGCACAATCTTAAGCAACGGATGGTTGCCGCTGTTAAAGTTGTAGCTAACCATACCTCTAAAGTAGCTGTCGCACGTTTGGTCGGCAGCCTGCTTTTTGATGTCGGCAATCACTTCCTCAAGGGTGGATTGCCCATTGTATTGGTAAAAAATGTAGCTGGAAAAGTTGCGCAAGGTGTCTACGTCGTAGATTTTGCGCAAATTTACAGGCACCAGCACCCTTACGGGATGCTTGCTGTCGCTTGCCGTCACCTTTCTAAAGTGGTCAAGCGCCATCAACTGCACAGCGCCCAGCAGTTGAGTGACGGTTGCATTGTATTTTTGTGCAACCTCACGCAGCTGATTGGCATCACAGGTGCCACGACGAGTAACAAACAGCCCGTCAGCAAGAGGCTTTCCGCAAAACCTTACCGACTTGATTTGCTTTGGCAGTGGTGGAGGATTTTTGCGTATGGCAATGGCCCTAAAGTTGTCTCTAAGCTCCTCTTGGCTGGGCAAATCTCGGTGGTCAAGGCAGTTGGTTTGGTCAACAATTTGCTCGCCTGCCAGCTCGAAGTATCTCTTCAAAAGAGTATTAAAAAATGTCAACGCCCCCGTGCCATCGGTTGCCGAGTGAAAAATTTCGATGGAAATTTCGTGGTGGAAGTAGGTCACACGAAGGTTGCTGCGCTTGCCGTCCATTTCCAAGGGTCTGCAGGGCAGCTTTTTTTGCAACGTGGCAACAATGGGGTAGGATGGCTTGTCGATATACGGCCAAAACAATCCGTTTTTGACAGCGCCGCAAATGGTAGGAAATCTTGGGTAGACGTCATTGATTGCCTGCTGCAAGCGCAACGCATCAACAGCCTCGTCCAGCTGCACCGACATTCTAAAAATTGAGTTGCTGGTGTTGGAAGCCGTAAAGGGATACATCAGCGCAGCATTGTCCAGCTTGTACCAATTTTTGTAGTTTTTTTGCTGATTTGCCAGCTTAGT
>JAFVXX010000118.1 GCA_017500905.1 Clostridia bacterium | reverse complement strand
GCCGCGTGCATACTGCCGTTTTGATCCGTAACGGAGATCTCCAGAACATCACCGGGTTCCACGGATCCTGTGGGTAGGATTAGGCAGGCGTTCTGGTACACTGCGTCAGGGATCTGGACATCATGAGTCAGATTCCGAACCTGGAAAACCAATTTGAACTTATCGGGATTCAAAACGGCGGTTTCCCCGGTTCCCGTTTCCCGGACAGAAAGCCTCAGGGTGATTCTGTTGTTGGGCAGCGGGTTCAGGGAAGCGTGCAATGGCACGTCAATGTAGCTGACAATTTTGTCCGACGCTGCAATTTTTTGAACAAGCTCGTCAGTTACAAGCTCGGGGTAGCAATACAGCAGCCTAATCCACTCCAAGCCCTCGATTTGTTCAAGATTGGTAAGTAAATCTATCAGCTTGTACTCGCCGTACAGGTCAACGCCGTATTTGGTTACGTCCTGCGCAACCAAAATCAGCTCCTTTACACCACCTGCAACAAGCTGCTTGGCCTGGTCTACAAGGCTTTCAATTTCAACCGACCTAAAACGGCCACGAATGTATGGGATTAGACAATATGTACAAAAGTTGTTGCAGCCATCAGCAATTTTTAGATAGGCAACGTGTGGTTTGGTAGTCAAAATACGGCCACCAAAGGTAGTTTTGCTGCTGTTGTCACCAATTTGCTTGATACGCTTGCCACTTAGCACCTGATCAACGATTGCGGCAATGTCGTCGTAGTCGTTTATGCCCAGCACAGCGTCAGCCTCTACCAATGCGTCAAACACCTCGTCGCCAAACTTTTGTCCGAGACAACCTGTAACAACAATGGCTTTACATTTGTCCTCTTTGTAGCTTGCCATCTCAAGGATGGTTTCGATGGCCTCTTTGCGTGCGCTTTGCAAAAATGCGCAGGTGTTTACAACAATTACGTCAGCATCATCGGGATTTGGCGTAATCTCGTAACCGGCCTTTGTCAAATTGTACAGCATCACTTCGGTGTTGACACGGTTTTTGTCGCACCCAAGTGACACTATTCCTACTTTAGCTTTAGTCATATCAACCTTCCATATCAGGGAACAACTCATCCAGCTGCTCGATGGAAATCAGCACCTTGCGTGGCTTTGTGTTAGATTCGCTTGCAAGAGGCGCCTCGATGTAGCCAAGGTCTGTCAGTTGATCCAAAATCTTGCCTGCTCGGTTAAATCCAATGTTTTGCGAGCGTTGAATGGAGGATGCCGATGCTTTTCCATGATTTTTCTCCAACCAGTAGCGCATACAGCGTTTGCAGTATGAGTCAAGCATGTTTTCCTTTGGAGCGTCAGCCTTTTTGCCGGTAGATTGCTCAACCTCCTCCTCGACAGGCTTAGCATAAATTGCATTAAATACTTCTTCCGGGTAGTAAACCTCGTTGGATTGAATCAAATAATCTACAAGCGACTTAATCTCGGCATTGTCAAGGTACGCACCTTGAATACGCACAGGCACAGGCGATTCGTTGCTATTAATAAACAGCATATCACCACGCTTAAGCAGCTTTTCTGCGCCACCACCACCCAGCATTGTACGGCTGTCATCTGCCGAAGCGGCATTAAGCGCCATACGGCAGGAGATGTTTGCCTTGATCAAACCTGTAACTACGTCAACGCTTGGACGTTGTGTAGCCAAAATCAAATGAATACCTGCAGCACGTGCCTTTTGCGCAAGACGTACCAGCTTGCCTTCAACTTGGCTTTTGGATACAGCCATAAGGTCGGCAAGCTCCTCAACAATAAGCACGATATAAGGCAATTTTTGCGTATATTTTGGATCAATTTGCTTGTTGTACTCGCTGATTTTGCTCACACCCTTTTCGGCAAGCAATGCGTAGCGAGCCTCCATTTCCTTAATTAGGTAGTCCAACGCAGCCAAGGTGTCGGTTGTTTGGGTAATTGCCTTTTCAATCAGCATGTGTGGTGAGCCGTTGTACTTAGAAAGCTCTACCATCTTGGGGTCAACCATGATGAAGCGCAAGTACTCGGGCGAATATTTGTACATAAGACTTACAACAATGTTGTGCAAAGCAATACTTTTACCCGAGCCGGATGCACCCGAAACCAGTAAGTGAGGCATTGGCGCAAGGTCGGTAACAATGTTTTTGCCCGAAATCTCCTTGCCGATTGCAAAGGTAAGCTCACCCTTTGCATTTACAAATTCGGGCGACTCCAGTATTGGACGCAAAACAACCATTGCTCTGTTTTTGTTTGGCACCTCGATACCAACAAGGTTTGTGCCTGGGATGGGTGCCTTGATGATTATGTCGTATTGCGATTCCAGGCACGCCTTAAGGTCGTCACTGTACTTAGCAAATTCGCCCATACGAGTTTTTTCAGAAAGAACCTTAAATTGGTACCTTGTAATGGTTGGGCCGACAATTGGATCTACAGGCTCAACCAAAATGCCGTATACGGCAAGCTTATCCACAATACGCTTTGTGTACTCAGCTCTAAGCTCGCCCTCGTTGTCCACGTGGATGACCTCGTCATTAAGCAGGTCGATTGGCGGCTTTTGATATTCAAGGTATTGATGCACCTTGTTTTGTTGCTCTTCAAGCTGCTTTGTTTCAACAATATCAAAGCCTTCTTGGATGCCACCCTTTACGGGTGTTTGAATGTTTTTTACGGTATATTGTGGTTTTTCTTCCACTACAGGCTGTGGAATGGGTGTTGCAATTTCGATTGCGTAGTCCTCTTCCTCATCCTCAACCTCTTCTACAACCTCTTGTACAGGTTGTGTTACTGGCTGATAGGTTTCCACAACCGGAATTTTCTCTTCAGGCTGAAAAGTTGATTCAAATTGAGGCTGCAATTGCTCGTCGTCATCCTCTACAAAGTCTTCAGAGTCGTAGGTGTCCTC
>JAFVXX010000117.1 GCA_017500905.1 Clostridia bacterium | reverse complement strand
TTCCGCCTTGCCAAGACTACACCGAAGAAGTGTGTAGCGGCTACTTTGAACTGCCCTTGTATCCGGGCAACAATCAAACGGGTGGTGGAAACAACTAAATACTTGCTTGTGCACCTACCAAGAAGCTTGGCTTTTTACCAAGCTTCTTTTATTTTTTTCAATTTTTTTTTAAAAATATTTTTTAATTATGACACCCATTGTCATATTTAGTATGTTACAATAAAGAAAAAAGGGGGAATTTTATTATGAATTGCAAAAAGTGTATGATTGATGGCGTAAAAACGTTTTTAATGGCAAGGAGTAACTGTGTGGAGAGTTGTGTTGCGTATATATTACGCAGACAAGGATATGACGTTGTTGCAAAATTGTATAATGATAATTTGTACAAATATGCAATCAATCCATTTTTAGTTTTTGATAATCCAGAAATATTGGTTGCAAATTCGTTTGACGAACTTAAAAATTTTGTTACAAAAGACAATGGCGAGTTTATGATTAAATACAAATTGAACAATTCTAAATATTGGTTTACACAAATTATCTATAAAGATTCTTCAAACAATGTTGGTGTTTACGACGCAATGAGAGGCACGGAAAGTAATTTAGAGGATTTTAGTAAAACGGTAGACTGGAGTAATAAGATTGAAATGGTAAATATTCATGAAGTTACTCTAAATAATAAGGTAGGAGATTTAGTTTTATGTTCGCAATGAAATTGAAAGAATGGAAAAAAGTATTTGGTAAACATTTTGTTGTAGGAGAAATAGAAAAAAATAGTTTTTACGGCAAAGATGTCTCTCAAATTTATATTGACGGAGGCTGTGCTGGATGGCATTTTGTTCAAACAAATGATGATTATTTTAGACCAATGAATGATGATGAATATAGTGAGTATATGGAGAAACAAAAATGATATACTACGAACTGATAGAAAAAACTGACGAAAAAGTTGTTTATCGTTATTACCCAGAAGGAAAAAAATCAAATAACACGCCGGGTAAATTGACATATTTTTTTAACACGGGCGAGTTTGATTATAGCGAAATTGCCGAAGAAGACAAGAAACACGTATTTTATTTTCCTAAAATGCGAAACTATATTGAAAGATTTGTTGAAAGCGGCAATTATAGAGAAAACGGAATAATAGCAATTTATTAAACACACAGGGCAACGCAAACAGCGATTGCCTTTTTTAATGCAAAAAAGGGAAATAAACCATTCCAAAAAGGTTTAAGCAGACAGCGTGTTGATGACGTGTGTAACAGCAAAGGAGCGTTTTTCATAACATATAAAAAGCCAAGGGGAGATTTTGTTGAAGTATCACAAGTGTAAAAGGTGTCAGTTAAATTACGTAACGGTTGATGAGGAAATTTGCAAGGTGTGTTTGGAGCAACAAAGCAAGGGCTTTTGCGAGCAGGACGAAAGGGAGTTGTGTCCGTTTTGCTACAAAAACTACGTTGGATACGACCAACTGATGTGCAAAAAGTGTTGGGAAAAGCGCAACAAAAAGCAGTAGTCTTGTTGCAAAGTGACGCTTTGTGTGGTACAATAGTTGCATGAAAGTTTTTGCAATAAGCGACCTGCATTTGTCTACTGTGGTCGACAAGCCCATGGACGTGTTTGGTTCGGCGTGGGACAACTACATAGATTTGATAATTGCCGACTGGAAACAAAAAGTAACCGACGAAGACGTAGTGCTGCTTGCCGGCGATTTTTCGTGGGCAATGCGTATGCCCGATGCCTTGCCGGACTTTGCCTTGCTTGCAGATTTGCCCGGTAAAAAGGTTATTATCCGTGGCAATCACGATTACTGGTGGAACACAATTTCGCAGGTGCGAAACAGCCTGCCAAGTGGATTTTACGCCCTGCAAAACGATTGCTTGCGCCTTGGCAATTTGCTGTTGTGTGGCACTCGTGGCTGGGTGTGTCCCGATGGCAACAATCTAAGCGAGGATGACCAAAAGATTTTTCTTCGAGAAAGGGAGCGCTTGGAGCTTTCGCTAAAAGCGATGACGTTGCAACGTCAAGCAACCGATACGGTTGTTGCTATGATGCATTTTCCGCCTTTTAACGGACGATTTGAAGAATCTCTGTTTACACAGCTGTTTGTTAAGTACGACGTGCCAACGGTGGTGTACGGACATTTGCACGGCAAGGATTGTAGGGCAGTGCTAAGTATGAAAAAGTTTGGTATCAACTTTTACCTTACGTCGTGTGACCTTGTAAAAAACCAACTTGTATTTGTTACGGAAGTAAACTAAACTTTGTGAGGTGGCCTTTGTGCTACCTCACCTTTTTTTGTCAAATTTGGCGTTTGCTGGTGCAAGCGTCAATTTTTTTGCGTAAAATTGGGTTGATTGGGGCAAAAAATGGAAAAATTTTTCAAAAAAGTTATAAAAAATGGTTAAAAATGGTTGCAAATGGTTAAGAAGTGGTGTATAATGTTGCTACAACTAATAATAGGAGAAGTGTTTGGATGTTTCTTTGTGGAAGTTATTCCCACCAGTTGGACGACAAAAACAGAATAAGATTGCCATCTCGTTTGCGTGCAGAACTGGGCGAAAAGTACATTCTACTTCCCGGTCCTAAAGGGTTTATTTACTTGGTAAATGCCGACGACCCACAAACCATCATCAAATCGCTTGGTTTGTTGGAATCGCTAAACCCCGACAGCGAAGAGCATTTGCGCACTTTGCTTAGTGCAAGTAGTATTGTTGAGGTTGATGCGCAAGGCAGATTTAAGTTGCCCGACAACTTGATTGCATTTGCCAACATCAAAAAGGACGTTTTGATCAACGGCAACATCAGCAAGGTAGAAATTTGGAGTGCCGAAAGCTGGGAGGCAAGAAACAAAACTGTTGACAGCACACCTAAGGGCATTGAAGAAATCTACCGTATACTAAGCGCAAAGCGCCCCGAGCAAAACTGATGAAATTTAGTCACAACCCTATCATGGTTGCCGAGTGCATGGATGCACTTGACGTAAAACAAGACGGAATCTACGTGGATTGCACGGCAGGCGGTGGCGGACACTCGCAAGCAATACTTGACAGGCTGGGCCCCAACGGGCGTTTGATTGATATCGACCGTGACATAGAGGCGCTAAATGCTTGCAAGCAACGCTTTGAAGGCAAAAGCAACGTTACTTTTGTAAAAAGCAACTACAAGGATATTTGTCGTGTGCTTGATGACCTTGGCATTGACAAGGTGGACGGCATAATGGCAGACCTTGGTATCAGCTCGTATCAAATTGACAATCCCGAGCGTGGCTTTTCGTACATGGAAAGCACAGCGCCGTTGGATATGCGTATGGACCAATCGGTAGGTATAACAGCAAAGGACGTTGTAAACACTTACGACGAAAGGTCGCTGTTCGAAATACTTAAAGATTACGGCGAGGAAGAGTTTGCCAGGGTAATTGCATCCAACATTGTAAAGCAAAGACAAACAAAGCCATTTGAAACGTGTGGTGATTTGGTAGAAGTAACCGACAAATCCATCCCCGCAGCAGTAAAGCGCAAGCGTGGACACTCTGCAAAAAAGACGTTTCAGGCACTTAGGATAGAAGTAAACAAGGAGCTGGACGGCTTGGACAAGGCCTTGCGTGATATGGTAAGCAGGCTTAATCCAAACGGAAGGCTGGTAATATTGACGTTTCACTCGTTGGAGGATAGGATTGTAAAAAGATGCTTCAACGATTGCCAAACCGATTGCATTTGCCCTCCAAGCGCACCAATTTGCGTGTGCAACCATAGGGCAGTGGGTAAATTAGTAAACAAAAAGCCGATTGTTCCGTCGGCAGAAGAGCAACAACAAAACTCTCGTTCATGTAGTTGCAAGCTTAGGGCATTACAAAAGCTGTAATTAGCGTGGAATAATATATAAAGGTGGTGCATAGACTATGATGTCAAGACAACAAGTTATGACAAGAGAAGAAACAGCTAATATGGATGTTTACGCAGACGTAAACAACGTTTCTGCTGCAAATACAATTTCGACCGAAGACCAACAAATGTTGGACGCAATCCAACGCAAGCTGGGTGTTTATACTCAAAGCTCGTACGTTGACGTTGACGAAAGCTCGGACGTAAAGCCATCTCAATCCACCTTGACAATGACCTACAAGCGTGACTACGCTAAGGCAAGCCACAGCACTGCAGCTCAATCCAAGCTTAATACCAAATCTAAGGTTGCAATTGCAAGCTACGTTGCAGTAGTGCTTGTTTTGGTAGTGGCTGTCGCTTTGTGTGCTGCAACAATTAACGGCTCGTTTGAAGCTGTTGTGCAAGGACAAGATGCTTACAACCAAGTAAACGGCGAAATTGCCAATTTGCAAGACAAGGTCAACACCGAAAACTACGACGAGTTGTATCAAAAAGCACTAGAAATGGGCTTTGTCGAAGCAGATGCAAACAACAGCTATCAATATACCAAACTTGAGACAAGACCTGCACAAAATTTTGTGGTCGAAACCAACTGGTTTGACCAAGTGTGCAATTGGTTGAGTGGAGTATTTGGGGGCTAATTTGAACAATTACTACCTTACAAAAAGACGAATGTTGTCACTTTTAGTGGCAACATTTTTTTTGTTTTTTGTACTTATTTGCAGGCTTTTTTACATCCAAGTAATTTGGGGCAAGGGGCTACAGCAAAAGGCAAGCGACCAATGGAGCAGAGATTTGCCCATTCAGGCTAAGCGTGGCGAAATAGTAGATTGCAACGGCGACAAAATTGTAGCCAGCAAAACCTCGTTTGGAGTGTACGTCAGGAGGCAAAGCGTAACCGACTTTGAAACGGTTGCTCGTGTGCTTTCGGAGCATCTCGATTTGCCCTTTGACACTGTCTACCAAAAGGTTACAAAAAAGGGTGTATCAGAGGTTACAATTGCCAAAAAGGTGTCGGTTGAGGTTGTCGAAAGGCTGCGCACCTTTTGCCTGGATGGCGTCTATTTTGCCGAGGAAACGGCTCGCACCTACGTATACGGAGACTTTTTGAGCCAGGTGCTGGGGTTTGTTTCGGCAGACAACTACGGGCAATCGGGCATCGAAAAGGATTTTGACAAGTATTTGCGTGGTATTGACGGCGCATATTACACTCAGACCGACCTGGTAGGCAAGGAGCTGGAGGACGGCTCGTCGTCGTATGCTCCTGCAATAGACGGACTTACCGTTGCTTTGACAATTGATTGCACCATCCAAACCATTGTGGAAAACGTGTTGCAAACGGTGGTGCATCAGCACAATCCCGCATCAACCAGCTGCATAGTGCTGGACGTGACCAACGGCGAAATTTTGGCAATGAGCACCAAGCCAAGCGTGGATTTGAACAACCTGCCACGTGATGACGTAGCCAAGCTTGTTGCCACCACAAAAAACGTAATGATTACCAACGTATACGAGCCGGGCTCTACCTTTAAGGTGCTTACGGCTGCAGCTTGTCTGGAGGAGCACTCAAGGGGCAACCCCAAGGCGTTTGGTGCAACGCACGTTTTTGGCAACAGCTCAAGGATACGCATGATTGACGGCTCAAAGATTTCGTGTTGGTCTACCCATGCCAATGGCAAGCACAGCAACCAGACGTTGTCGGACGCTCTAAACAACAGCTGCAACCCAATTTTTACTGATATTGCCCTGTCGCTTGGCAAGGATACCATGTACAAATATTTGCAGGCTTTTGGCTATGGCTCGACAACGGGTATAGACCTTTCGGGCGAGCAAGCAGGCATTTTGATAGGCAAAAATGCTGTTACCAATGGCGATTTGGCTCGCATTGGATTTGGCCAATCAATTGCTGTGACGGCATTGCAGCTGGCTGTTGCAACTGCCGCAGCAGTAAATGGCGGGGTGGTTTATCAGCCTCATTTGGTAAAGGAAATTGTCGACAG